>NZ_JBSFVZ010000031.1:0-93717 GCF_053592575.1 Streptomyces sp. NPDC002640
CCACCCCCCAGGTCATCCGTTCGACAGGGGGCAACAGTCATGCCGGGCCCGGAGGCCAGCGGCCCTCTTGCAGGACCGCGAAGAAGATAACGGGGAAAAAAAACGGACGACCAGAGGCACGCGAGGACCACCTGGGTCTCAGGCAGCACACGTGGCCCCGGAAGACTGAGCTGTTCGTCGACCGACGTGCCCGCCGGCTGCGTGCCCCACGGTCGCCGTGACCCTCCCCTCCGCCCCCGCCGGGACCGGAACCGGGCCCCCGCGGAGAGCTGAGGGTCTTCGCGGAGGGCGCCGGCGTCGGTCTACCAGATCGCCTCGACCCACTCGGGGTGGTCGATGAACGGGTTGCGGTTGTGCTGGTAGGAGTCGTAGATGACCTGGTTGCGGCGCTCCTCGAAGGCGTCCGGCGGGTCCTCCTCGTTCCACGCCTTCAGTACGGCGAGCTTGCCCATGTAGGGAGCGCTGCCGTTGTTCACGCTGCTGTTGACCTCCAGGTCCGCCCAGCCGTCGCCGCCCTCGTAGCGGACCGCCATGTAGAAGATCATGCGGGCGACGTCGCCCTTGACGGCGTCACGCGGCTCGAAGGAGTCGGAGTCGGTGAGGCTGCCGCCGCCGGCCGAGACGGTGCTGCCGCCGTTGTCGAAGTCCTTGTTGCCCCGGATGCTGTTGACCTGCACGTCCTCGGGGCGCAGGTGGTGCAGGTCGGTGCCCGGGCCGGTGGCCGTGCCGAAGTCGCCGTGGGACTTGGCCCAGACGTGTTCCCGGTTCCAGTCGCCGACGTCACCGCCGTTGAGCGACTTGCTGCGGGAGGCACCCGAGTACAGCAGGATGACGTTGGAGCTGTTCGCCGGGTCCTGGTCGGTGACCATCAGCGCGTTCCACACGGCCGAGTAGGAGATCTTCGTCTGACTGCTGGTGATCGTGTGCAGCGACGACTTGAGGCTCGTTCCCGACTTGCCGATCGCGTTCTTGTAGTACGTCGAGTCGTAGTCCGTCGTGGTGGCGGTGGCGGTGGTCGTGGCCGTGGCCGGCGTGGCGGCCACGGCGGGGCCCATGAGCAGGGACACGACGGCGAGGGCCAGCGCTCTGCGGTGGCGGCTGCGTATCGCGAGCATGCGGGGTGTCCGATCTACGCGTGTTGAGCGGGACTCCCAGCAGATTGACATGGGCATGCGGTCGCGCGGGTGTCGGGCAGGTGCCGATTGTGTGACGGAGTGCGAACGGGCCGTGGGGGACCGGGTTGTGGCCGGTCACTGGACCTGCGTGACCGCCGTGACCGCCGTGACCGGTGACGGTGACGGCCTGGTCCGACCGGGTCTCAGGTCTGTCCGGCCAGCCGGCCGGGTAGCCCAGGTAGGGAGGGCTGATGAGCGCTTACTACATCGTGGGCACGGCGGGGATCGCGATCGTCACGGCCGGCATCGGGTACCTCGTGGTGACGGTCCACCGGGAGTTCCGGAAGGAGGGCACGTCGGTTCGGTACGGCGTCGGGCGGCCGGTGAGTGGCTGCGCCTGCGGCCATGACAGGGCGCACCACACGGCGGCGGTCTCCGACCGACGCCGAGCCGCCCCGCCCCACCCGGGGCACGGGCACCCGGGGGCACGGGCAGGCCCCTCCCCCGTGTTCGCCTCCCCGTCACCCACGCGCCCCCTCCCCGCAGCCCGCGGGTGTCAAGATCCGCCCGCGCCCCACGGTCGCGTGACCCGCCCCGTCTCCCCCGCCGAGGCCGGGGCCGGGACCGGAACCGGGCCCAGCGCACCCCCGCGTATGCGCGCGCCGTCGCCGACGGCCCCGTCCGCCGTACCGCCGTTCCGTCCCTGGAGGGACCCGCCATGCCCCGCCCGACCACCCCAGCCTCTGCCGCCGCCCCTGCCCGTCCCCGCAGCGCCGCCTCCCGGCGTCCGGCGGCCTCCCGCCGCCTGACCCAGGCCGCCGTCTCCGTCCTCTCCGCCACCGTGATGGCCGGCGGCCTCGCCGGTATCGGCACCGCCGCCGTCGGCGCAGGTCCGGACCAGGGCCACGGGCACGGCCGGGGCGACGCCGACCGCCACGCCAAGGCCCACGGTGGCGGACTCGCCTTCCACCGGACCGCGACCTACCCCGTCTTCCAGAACCGCCCGGCCGGCGAGGACCCCGCCGCCCCGACCGTCGCCGAGATCTCCGCCGTCAGCGACGACGGCCGCACCCTGGTCCACACCGACGCCCTCGCCCGCCGCATCGGCTTCCTCGACATCAGCAAGCCGGACGCACCGCGCGGCCTCGGCACCCTCTCCCTCTCCGAGCTCGGTGACGCCGAGGACGAGCCGACCTCCGTGACGGTCGTCGGGGACCACGTCCTGGTGGTCGTCAACACCAGCGCCGACCACACCCGGCCCTCCGGCCGACTGGACGTCGTCTCGCTCAAGACCCGCACCCGCGTGGCCAGTTACGACCTCGGCGGGCAGCCCGACTCCATCGCCGTCAGCAAGGACCGGCGTTACGCGGCCATCGCGATCGAGAACGAGCGTGACGAGGAGGCCACCCCGTCCGGCGGCGAGGAGGGCGACCTGCCGCAGGCCCCCGGCGGCTTCGTCCGGATCGTCGACCTCAAGGGCGGCGACCCCGCCCGCTGGGCCCTGCGCACCGTCCCGCTCACCGCCCCCGACGGCAGCGCCCTGCCGCTGCTCGCCAAGGCCGGGATCGCGGCGCCGCAGGACCCGGAGCCCGAGTACGTCACGGTGAACCGGCGCGGGCAGCTCGCCGTCACCCTCCAGGAGAACAACGGCGTCGTCCTGATCGACCTGCCCACCGGCCGCCTCACCCGCGCGTTCACCACGGGCACGGCCACCGTGGACCGCGTGGACACGGTCAAGGACGGGCGGATCTCCCTCACCGGCACGCTCGAGGACGTCCCCCGCGAGCCCGACGCCGTCGCCTGGATCGACGACCGCTACTTCGCCACCGCCAACGAGGGCGACTGGAAGGGCGGCACCCGCGGGTGGTCCGTCTTCGACTCCACCACGGGCGAGGTGGTGTGGGACGCCGGCCACGACTTCGAGTGGCTCGCCGTCCGCCACGGCCTGTTCGACGAGAGCCGCGCCGGCAAGAAGGGCACCGAGCCGGAGGGGGTGGCCGTCGCCGAGTACGACGGCGTCCGGTACGGCTTCGTCGGCTCCGAGCGGAGCAACTTCGTCGCCGTGTACGACCTGACCGACCCCCGCGCGCCGCGCTTCACGCAGCTCCTGCCCACCACCAACGGGCCCGAGGGCATCCTGCCCATCCCCTCCCGCGGTCTGCTCGCCGTCTCCAGCGAGGAGGACTCCGCGGAGGACGGCGTCCGGGCCACCGTCACCCTGTTCCGTCTCGGCAAGGGCGCCCCGGCCACGCCGTCGGTGGTCTCCGGCGACGACGCCACCGGCGCGCCCATCGCCTGGGGCGCCCTCGGCGCGCTCTCCGCCGACCCGGCCGCCCCGCACCGCCTGTGGACGGTGACCGACGCCGCCTACGCCCCCACCCGCCTCCTCACCCTCGACACCCGCCGCGCTCCGGCGGTCGTCACCACCGAGCTCACCGTCAAGGACGTCGGCGGGAATCCCGTGGCCTACGACGCCGAGGGCGTGTACGCCCGTCCCGGCGGCGGGTTCTGGCTGGCGGTGGAGGGTAGGAAGGGCCCGGAGAACAAGCTGGTCCTCCTCGACGAGCGGGGGGTCACCCGCCGGACCGTGCCGCTGCCGGCCGAGGTCGCCGCCGGGCTCGGCGGGCAGGGCTTCGAGGGTGTGACGGCGCAGAAGGACGCCGCCGGGCGGGAGATCGTGTGGGCCGCCCTGCAGCGCGAGGTGGCCGGGGATCCGGCGGGGGTCGTCCGGATCGGCCGTTACGACGTGGCCGCGGACAGCTGGAGCTGGTACGGCTACCGCCTGGGGACCACCACCGTCGCGGGCGACTGGATCGGCCTCTCCGAGATCACCGTCGTCGGCGACCGCCTCGCCGTCGTGGAGCGCGACAAGCTGAACGGGCCGGCCGCCCGGGTCAAGCAGGTCCACACCGTCCCGCTGCCCTCCGGCCCGGCGCCCGCCGGCACGCTCCCGGTCCTCGGGAAGAGGCTCGCCCTCGACGTCCTCCCCGCCCTCCGCGCCGGCAAGGGCTGGACCCAGGAGAAGCTGGAGGGCCTCACGGTCGCCGGCGACGGCACGCTCCACGCCGTCACCGACAACGACGCCCTCGACGCGGCGACCGGCGAAACTGTCCTCCTCGACCTCGGCAAGGCGAAGCGGTACATCCGTTGACCTAGGGATTCCCTCGCCAGGACCGAGGCGCTGGGCCGGGACTACCTCGCCCGCGCGGCGGGTGACCGGTGACCTGCGCGGTCACCGGTCACCGGCCACGGGTCACGGGTCACGGGTCACCTGTCGCGTGTCCCGGCGGGCGCCCCGCCCTCGTGGCCGCGTCCGCGTCACCGCGTCACCGCGCCGTCTCGGCCGTCCCCCGGTCGGGCGGCCGTGACGACGGTGAGGAACGGGAACGCGACGAGCAGCGCGACCGCGACGAGCAGTCCGCTCGCCCAGAGCGGCCCGAGGACACCCGCCTCGGTGCCGAGCGCCGCCGCGGCGACGACGGGGCCGACGGCGGCCCCCACGTTGAGCGCCGCGGTGGCGTACGAACCGGCCATCGTGGGGGCTCCCGAGGCTTCGTGCAGCACCCGCGCGATCAGCGTGCTGCCCAGCGCGAACGACAGCGCGCCGAGGGTGAACACGAGGACGAGCAGGGCGGCGGGCCGGTCGGCCAGCAGCGCCAGGGAGGGCCAGCCGAGGAGCAGCAACGGCCCGGCGAACGCGACCACTTGACCGGGTCGCCGGTCGGAGAGCCGCCCGGCGACGGTGACGCCGACGAAGGAACCGGCCCCGAAGAGCACCAGGGCCACGGAGACCCACAGCTCGCCCAGCCCGGCGGTGTCCGTCACCACGGGGGCGAGGAAGGTGAGGCTGCCGAAGGTCGCCGCGTTCACCAGCGCGCCGAGCAGCATCACGAGGAGCAGCCGGGGCCTGGTGAGCTGGGCGAGTTCCGCGCGCAACGCCGACCGGCCGGTCGCCGCCTCGTGCTCCTCACGTCCGGATGGGACGCCCTTGAGGATGCCGAGGGCCGCCGGCAGGCAGAGGGCGGCGACGGCCCAGAAGGTGGCCTGCCAGCCGAGTGCCGTGCCGAGCACCGCCCCGCCGGGGACACCGGCGATCGTGGCCACCGTCGTGCCGGACAGCAGCACGGCCAGCGCACGCCCCTTCCTGTCGGGCGGGACCAGCGCGGTCGCAGCCGTCAGCGCGACGGCGAGGAACCCGGCATTGGCGATCGCGGCGACGACCCGGGTGGCGAACAGGACGGCGAAGCTGGTGGTGAGGGCGCCGACGGCGTGCGCCGCCGCGAACACGAGGACGAACGCGAGGAGGCTGGGACGCGTGGGCCAGGCGCGGGCCGACGCGGCCACCAGGGGCGCGCCGACGATCATGCCGATCGCGTAGGCCGAGGTGAGCACGCCTGCCGTCCCGACGGTGACGCCGAAGGCCGAGGCGATGTCCGGCAGGAGGCCGGCCAGCATGAACTCCGAGGTGCCCATGGCGAAGACCGCCATGGCCAGCAGGTACAGCGAGAGAGGCATCGAGTGGCTCCGAGGGGAGGTGAGGAGAGGCACGAGAGGGTGGTCTTCTCGTCACCGCGGCCGGCCCCCGGCGCACGCCCGCCCCGGGCTCACGCCACGCGAAGCGGCGTGACGGCGGGGCTGTGGGCGTCATGAGCTATGGCAATGCGCTGTGCGCTGTGCGCTGCGCGCTCTGAACTCAGTGGTGCCGGGGGCTGACGGCGTGACCGAAAGCCCCCACCTTGTCCGACTCAGGACTCGACATGGTCGGCACGCTACCCCACCGCCCCCTGCCGGGGCATCCGCGTTGCCGGCTCCGTCCTGCACCTCGCGCGTTCGCGCGGCCGGGATGGCCGGTACCGGTCCACGCAAGTCCGCACCACTCGTTCAGGTGAGCCACCGGCATATGCCTCTGTCGTAACGGCAGGTGGGCCTAAGTTCCCGGCATGGTCAGTTCTCCCCACGAGGCGATGCACCGGATCTTCCAGGAGGATCCGGGCCTCTTCGCCCGCGCACTGCGGCCACACGGCCTGGACATCGCCGAGCCCGTCTCCTGCACACCCGTGCCGAACGACGCGACGACCGTCGAGCCACTGGAACGGCGCATCGACACCGTCCTGCAGTTGAAGGAACCGGACGGCAGCGAGTACCTGCTGGTCGTGGAGGCGCAGAGCAAGGAGGACCCGGCGAAGCACTCCAGCTGGCCCTACTACCTGGGGTTCCTGCTCGCCAAGTACGGCCTCCCGCCGGTCCTGCTGGTCGTCTGCAACGACACCGCCACGGCGGCGTGGGCCCGGGAACCGGTTCGCATCGGTTTGCCCAAGCGCCCCACCCTCATCCTCGAGCCGCTGGTTCTCGGACCGCACAACACCGCGGTCGTCACCACCCCCGAACAGGCGGCCGAGGACATCCCCGCAGCCGCGCTCTCGGCGATTCTCCACCGTACGGACAAGGCCTGTCCGGCCATACTGGAAGCCCTCTGCAAGGCCCTGCGCGACCTTGAGGAGATCGACGAAGAGCAGGCCCGCTGCTACATCGAACTGGTCGCACAAGGCCTCGGCAAGTGCGACGCCGGCGACATCTGGAGGTACCTCGTGGCCCACGACCTCTCGTTCTTCACCTCACCCCTGTCCGAGGAGATCCGTGACGAGGGCCGAGCCGAAGGCAAGGCGGAAGGCAAGGCGGAAGGCAAGGCGGAGGTGATCATCCGCCTGCTCGAGCGTCGGGGGCTCCAGATCTCCGCCGACGACCGCGACCGCATCACCGGGTGCACGGACCTGGACGTCCTCGACACCTGGTTCGACCGCGCCATCACCGCCGCCACCACCCACGAGGTCTTCGAGGAGAGCGGCGACTGACGCGCCCCGGTGCGCCGACAGGTGCGGCTCAGTAGCCGTACTTGTCGGCGCACCACTTGCCGTACCGGGCGAAGGCCGCCTTCGTTCCCGCGCCGGCGATGCCGTCGATGGCGCCCTTGTAGCCCCAGGTCCGCATCGCGCGCTGCAGTGCCTTGATGGTCTGGTTGCCGGGGATGCCGTCGATGGCGCCCCGGTAGCCGTTGGCCCGCAGTTCGCGCTGGAGGGCCTTCCAGCTCTGCGGGCCGAGGCGGCCGTCGACGGCGATCCGGTGGCCGAACTCCCGGAGCCGGTGCTGGATCCCCTTCGCCTGCCGGGTGTTGAGGCCGAGGTTGTCGACCGCCGCGGCGAGGGAGCCGGCGGTGACCGACGGGGGTGAGGCCGGGGCGGCGGTGGCGGGGGCGGTCGCGCCCATCAGGGTGCCGACGGCGATACCGGCGGCGGCGAGGCCTGTGGCGAGGGTGCGCTTCATGCGGGTCACGGCGGCGGGCTTCATGGTCTCCACCTCTCGGAGGTCGGCTGGTCGACTGGCCGGCTGGTCGCGGCTCGCCGTGGCTGGTCGGCCGGCTGAAGCATGCCTCGCGCCACACCGTTCCATGCCGGATTGCACCAACATGGTCAGGATTGGACGGTTTCGGGCGAGAGAGGGGTGCGGGCGAGCATCGCCGGGCCGATTCGCTCGCGCGTGACGTCCGGCCCCTCCCTCCCACCGGTGCGGGCGTGGTCGCCGACTGGGCACGCCACAAGGGGCGTGCGGGCCATAGGATCGCCGCCATGTCACTGGAACTCGTGCAGGTGAACATGAAGGCGCACGACCCCGAGAGGCTCGGGCGGTTCTGGGCGGAGGCGCTCGGGTGGGGGGTGTCCAGCGAGGCGCCGGGGGTGATCAACCTGGAGCCGCTCGGCTTCGACTGGCCGGACCCGACCGCCGTGTGCATCGACATCGTCGTCAGCCAGGAGCCCAAGACGGTCAAGAACCGGGTGCACCTGGACCTGGCGACCACCTCCGCCGCGCACCAGGAGGAGTTGGTGGCACGCCTGAAGGAGCTCGGGGCGACGCCCGCGGACGTGGGCCAGGGCGACGACGTGCCGTGGACGGTGCTGGCGGACCCGGAGGGCAACGAGTTCTGCGTGCTGGAGCCGCGTGAGGTCTACCGGGACACCGGGCCGATCGCCGCGGTGGTCGTCGACTGCGCCGACCCTGGGGCGCTGGCACGGTTCTGGGGAGAGGCGCTCGAGTGGACGGTGCACGAGGTGGCCGACGACCATGCGTCGCTGCGGTCGGCCAAGGGCGTCGGCCCGTACCTGGAGTTCGTCCGGGCGCCGGAGGCGAAGACCGTGTGGAACCGGGTGCACCTCGACCTGCTGCCGAGGCCCACGGGTGCGCGGACGGCGCAGTTGGAGCGGTTGGCGGGGCTGGGTGCGACCGAGGTCGACCTGGGGGACGCCGGCGTGTCGTGGGTGGTCCGGGCCGACCCGGAGGGCAACGAGTTCTGCGTGCTCGGGCGGGCGACGGACTGACCGCGAGAGGGAAGGCGTGCGGCGTGGCCCCGCCCGTCGGCCCGTCGGCCCGTTGGAGGGAGGGTGGCGGCTTGATCGTCAACTCCGGTACGGTCTGCGGGTTTTGATTGGCGCGAGGCCGGCCGTACCGGCCGTCGTGATCCGGCGGCCCCGGACGGAGAGCGGGTTGTTCCATGGCATGTCGTATCGGTGAGATGGTGCTCGGCTGCCGGGACCCGGAGCTGCTGGCGCGGTTCTGGTGCGAGGTCCTGGACTTCGTGGTGCTCGGGCGGGAGGACGACGGGTCGATCGAGATCGGGCCCCGGGAGGGGTTCGGCGGGCCGCGGCCCACGCTCTTCCTGAGCGCCCGGGAGGAGCCGGAGCCGGGGAAGTCCCGTCTGCACATCGACGTCAACCCCACGGACCGGGACCAGGACGCGGAGTTGGAGCGGCTGCTGGCGCTCGGGGCCCGTCCGGCCGAGATCGGTCAGACCGGGGAGGAGTCGTGGCACGTCCTGATGGACCCGGAGGGCAACGAGTTCTGCCTGCTCAGGAGCCGCATCGACCCGCTCTGACGCGCGCCGCGGCCGAGCGGCACGGGGAAGGGCGTAGCTGTGGAGGCGTGGACGACGGGGCTGGGCGGGTTCGGGGCCGGGTTGCTGATCTCGGTGGTCACCGCGCCGGTGGGGGTGTCGGGGGCGGTGTTCCTGCTGCCGGTGCAGGTGAGCGTGCTGGGGGTGCCGAGCCCCGCGGTGACGCCGACGAACCTGCTGTTCAACGTCGTCGCCGGCCCCGGCGCCCTGCTGCGGCACTGGCGGGCCGGGCGGCTGGGCGGGCCGTTGACGCGGCTGCTGGTGGCGGGGACCGTGCCCGGGGTGGTCGTCGGGGCGGTGGTGCGGGTCTTCGCCGTTCCGGGGCCGCGGGTCTTCCGGCTCCTGATCGCCGCGCTGCTGCTGCCGTTGGGGCTGTGGCTCTCGCTGCGGACGCTGCGCCCGGGCACCGTGGACGCCCACGGTCGCGCGCCCTCGCCCCGCGCCACGACCTCGCTGGCGCTGGCCGTCGGGGTGGCGGGGGGCGTGTACGGGATCGGAGGCGGGTCGCTGCTGGGTCCGGTCCTGGTCGGCCGGGGCGTGCCGGTGGCGGTCGTGGCGCCCGCCGCGCTGGCGTCCACGTTCGTGACGTCCGTCGTCGGCGCGGGCACATACGCGCTGCTGTCCCTGGCCACCACGGGGGCGGTCGCTCCCGACTGGGTGCTGGGCCTTTCCTGCGGGGCCGGTGGCCTGGTCGGCGGGTACCTCGGCGCGCGGCTCCAGCCGCACCTGCCGGAGACCGCGCTCCGGCTGCTGCTGGGAGGTCTCGCCGCGGGGATCGGTGCGCTGTACGCGGTGCAGGTGCTGGCGTGACGTGGAGACGCGGTGACGCGGCCGGCCGGCGGGTCGGCGTGAGCCCGCGAGCCGCCACGTGCGGTCCTGCTGATCCGCCTGCGGGAGGCGCGTCGGCGGCCTAGGGTCGGAGGCGCCGAGGGTGCCGAAGGTGCCGAGGGTGCCCGGAGGGGAACCCGCCGGCAGACCTGGGCGGCGGGTGACCGTCGACCGTCGTCTTCGAGGAAGGACACCTCCATGGCCCCCATCGGAAAGCTCGCAGCGGTCACGCTCGACGCGCCGGACCCCAAGGCGCTCGCCGCGTTCTACGGCGCCCTGACCGGCTGGGATTCCCTCTACGAGAGCGAGGACTTCCTGCTCATCGGTGCCGCCGACGGGTCCGGCCGCATCGGTTTCCAGCGGGTGGAGAGCCTGAAGCGGCCGTCCTGGCCGGGGGACGACAAGCAGATCCACCTGGACTTCAGCGTCAGCGACACCGACGAGGCCGTGGAGCGGCTGACCGCGCTGGGGGCGACCAGGCCGGACCACCAGCCGGGTGAGGGGAAGTGGGTCGTCCTGATCGACCCGGCCGGTCACCCGTTCTGCGTGACCACGATGGCCTGAGGGACGTCGGAACGTTGACCAGGTGCCCGAGTCGCGGCGGGACCGGTGGTCCGACGAGCTGGAGAACCTGGGGATCGACGCCGGGACCGCGGGCGGTGCGGCGGCACGGCTCACCCGCCGCGGCCCGGCGCCGCTCCGGTCAGGGGGTGTACAGCGACTGCAGCTTCACCACCCGGCCGTCGCCGTCGAAGCTCAGGTCGTAGCCGATGCGCTCGCGCTCCTGCGGCTGGAGCCGCCCGAGCCGGGTGACGAACTCGGCTCGGGTGGACGGCACGGCCTCGCCGCGCGGGGCGCCGGAAGGGTCGTCGCCGCGGACCTGGACGGTGAGCAGGACCCGCGCGTCCTCGGCCAGGGTCACGGTGATCCAGGGACCGTCGCCCGGGGTCATCACCCACGCCTCGAAGCGGGTGTCGGCCTTCTTCTCGGCGGTCCGCACCGCCGCGTAGGTCCGCCCGTCGGCGGTCCAGGCGTCCTTGATCTGCACGAACTGCTTGGTGCCGGCCCAGGCGGCACCGCCGACGAACTCCTGGCCCGTGCCGGAGCCCTCGCTCCCGCCCTCCGGGCCGGGGGCCTCGCCGTCGGCCACCGGGGAGGGCGTGGCCGCGTCGGCGGGCGTCCCCTCGCCGCCCGAGGGGCTCGCCGGGGCGGCGGGGGCGGACGCGGTCCTCGTGGGCGTCGCGGACTCCGCGGACCCGGACCCGGAGGCCGAGCCGGTGCCGGAGCCGGTGCCGGAGCCGCTGCCGCTGCAGCCGGTCAGGGCGAGCGCGCCGACGGTGAGGACGGCGGAGAGCAGGTACGCGGTGGTGCGGCGACGTGAGACGGACATGAGCAAGTACCCCCGTGGATCGCAGACTTGGTTGCGTGTCAGCGTCTCTACGCACCGGCCCCCGCCCCGGGTTGCGTCGGTCCCGAACTTTTTTCAGTTCAGCCAGAACGCCTCGCGCAGCGACTGGACGCGGCCCTCGCCGTCGTAGTCGATGACGAACGCCCGCCGCGGCTCGGTCCGCAGGCGCTCCAGCAGGTCGGTCGGCCGTACGTCACCGGGGGCGCCGCCGGAGGCGTCCTCCACCTCGACCGGGGTCTGCGGCGACAGGGTCAGCCGGTGCACCACCCCGGTGGGCTCGGGCGGCGTCCCCCGACCGGCGCGCAGCTGCTCCACGGTGACGCGGACCCGGTCGCCGACCAGCACCGGGTCGTGGAGGTAGGCGAGTTCACCGGCGTACTCCTGCCCCGGCACCGGTGTGGGCGGCACGAACTGCGAGGCGTCCGGCACCGGGGGCCGGGTGGCGACGGGCGCCGGGGCGGAATCCTCGACGAACGGGAGCAGCCGGGGGCCGCCGAGGGTGATCACCGTGGCCGCGGCGGCGGCCAGCACCAGACCGCCCGAGACGGCCGCCGCCCGCCTGCGCCGTCGGCGCCGGTCACCGCGCGCCCGGATGCGCTCCGCGGCCTGCGGCGCGGCGGACCGGCTCCCCTCGGCGGCGAGCTCGGCGAGCCGGCTCTCCCAGTCGGTCGCCTCAGCCACGTCCCACCTCCGACAGTCCTTCCGCCCGCGGCTCCGACCCCGACCCCGGATCCGGCCCCGACCCCGGCTCCGTCTCCGGCCCTGGCTCCGTCTCCGGCTTCGGCTTCGGCCCCAGCTCCGGCGCGGCATCGGTGCCGCCGTGGCCATCACCATGGCCGCCACCGCCACCACCACCGCCACCACCACCGCCACCGCCGTCGCTGTCGCCGTCGGTCAACAGCGCGGCGAGCGCCGCCCGGCCGCGGCTCAGCTGCGCCTTGACCGTGCCGACGGGGGACCGGGTCTCGGCGGCGACCTCCTTCACCGACAGGTCGCACAGATGGTGCAGCACCACGACCCTCCGCTGCGCCGCGGGAATGCGCCGCAGCGCCTCCACCAGCTCGACGTGACGGGTGTCCGGCGGCGGCACCACGGTGGCCGGGCCCTGGCGCCGGGCGGAGGAGAGCGCCGTGCGCACCCGCCGCCACCGGCTGACCGCGAGCCGCCAGGCCACCGTCCGCACCCACGCCTCCGGGGCGCCCTCCTCGTCCAGCGCGGCGCGGCGCTCCCAGGCGCGGACGAAGGCCTCCTGGACCACGTCCTGTGCCTCCGCGAAGTCGCCGGTCATCGCGTAGAGCTGGCCGATGAGCCGGCCGGCGCTCGCGGCGTAGAAGGCGTCGAACGCCTGCTCGTCCATCCTCACCCTGCGGTTCGTGGCGGCCGGGTGGTGCTCTGTCGCGGGAACACTGTCACCCGCCTCGCGTCCGGCGCAAGAAGAACGTCCCGTGGAGATCCATGACGCCGCTGTGACGAATCCGTGGCGAAAAGCCGCTGGCCAACGCTTTACGCTCTGCCTACACAGCTTTCGAGATCCCGTGGGGGGAAACACCTTGCGCACCATCACGCGCCCCGCCGTGCTCGGCGTCGGCATCGCCCTGGCCGCCACCACGCTCGGCGCCACCACCGCGCAGGCGGACAGCGCGGGCGACATCAGGATCGACAAGGTCGTCGTCAACGGCGGCAAGCCGGTCGTGGTCGGGACCACCAAGGTGGTGACCGCGAAGGTCTCCATCACCGCGACGGACGACTCCGGCATCGCGGAGACGACGTACATCAGCGCCTTCGGCCCGAACCCGAACTACGCGCAGATCTGGTACGAGGACGGCGACATCACCTGCACCAAGGTCAGCGCCACCACGTCCACCTGCACGGGCAACCTGACGTTCGACCCGGTCGGGTCGATGGCGCTGTTCGACAACGCCGCGGCGGGCACCTGGGAGCTCTCCACCCTGGTCTCGGCCCACGACTACGACTACATCGCCAAGGACCCGGCGGCCACCTTCAAGGTGCAGCGGTACTCCAAGCTCACGGTCAACGCCTCGCCGGAGCCGGTGAAGAAGGGCCGGACCGTCAAGGTCACCGGCAAGCTGACCCGCGCCAACTGGGAGACCGGCCAGTACCACGGCTACACCAAGCAGCCGGTGAAGCTCCAGTACCGCAAGAAGGGCAGCACCACCTGGACGACGCTGAAGACGGTCACCTCCAGCTCCACGGGCGCCCTGTCGACGTCCGTCACCGCCTCCGCCGACGGCTACTTCCGCTACAGCTTCGCGGGCACGTCGACGACCCCGGCGGTCAGCTCGAGCAGCGACTACGTGGACGTGCAGTAGGACGTCCACGGAGGACGTCCACGGAGGACCTTCAGCAGACCCGGCGGAGCCCCCGCGATCGGACGACGACGATCGCGGGGGCTCCCCCGTTTCCGCGGCGCGGGCGTGCTCCCCGGCGCCGGGGTGCGCCGGCGGCGGCCAGGCATTCCCCTCCAGTGATGCCTCGCCGCCGCCGACGCGGTCGGGGCCGCTCAGCTCACCGGGCCGCGGCGCCCGCGTGGGCGGAGAGCGGCAGGACCGCCGGGGCCGACGGGGTCACGGCCGTCCCGCCTCCCGCGGTGCCCGCGGCGCTGGCTCCGCCCGCGGTGAGCGCGGACTCCAGGTCGGCGATCAGGTCGTCGACGTGCTCCAGGCCGATCGACAGGCGCACCATGTTGGCCGACGGGCGGGCGTGCGGGGCGACGGGGCGGTGGGTGAGCGCGGCCGGGTGCTGGACCAGGGAGTCCACGCCGCCGAGCGAGACGGCGTGGGTGAAGAGCGAGAGCGAGGACGTCAGGTGCCGGGCCGCCTCGTAACCGCCGCGCAGGGCGACGGCGATCATCGCGCCGGGGCCGCGCATCTGGTGGCGCAGGGAGCCGGTGCGGCCGTCGGCCAGGACGGCGGAGTCCAGGTCGGGGTAGAAGACGCGCTCCACGGCGGGGTGCCGGGCGAGCCGTCCGGCCAGTTCGCGGGCGGTCTCCTGCTGGGCGCGGACCCGGGTGGGCAGCGTGGCGAGGCCGCGGTGCAGGAGGTAGGCGGCCAGCGGGTGCAGCAGCGCGCCGGTGATGGCGCGCACCCGGCGCAGCGCCTCGGCGGTGGTCTCGTCGCAGGCGATGACGCCGCCGATGACGTCGCCGTGTCCGCCCAGGTACTTGGTGGCGCTGTGCAGCACCAGGGACGCGCCCAGGGTGACCGGGTTCTGCAGCACCGGCGTGGCGAAGGTGTTGTCCACCATGACCGGGACCGGGCCCGCCTGGCGGACGACACCGGCGATGTCGACCAGGTCGAGGGTGGGGTTGGCGGGGGTCTCCAGGATCACCAGGGCGGTGTCCGGGCGGGCCGCGATCGCGCCGGCCACCTCGTGGGCGCGGCAGAAGGTGGTCTCCACGCCGAGGAGCCCGGAGGCCAGCAGGTGGTCGGTGCCGCCGTACAGGGGGCGGACGGCGACGACGTGACGGTTGCCGCCCGCACCGGTCAGGGCGAGGATCGCGGCGGTGGTGGCGGCCATGCCGGAGGCGAAGGCGACCGCCGCCTCGGCCTGCTCCAGGTCGGCGAGGGCCCCCTCGAAGCGGGCGACGGTGGGGTTCCACAGCCGCTGGTAGACGGCGCCGCCGTCCGGCAGCGGGCGGCCGCCGGTGGCCATCGACTCGTAGGAGTCGCCGCCGCGCTCGATGTCCGGGAGGGGGTTGGTGGAGGACAGGTCGATCGGGGGCGCGTGCACGCCCAGGTCGGCCAGGTCCGCGCGTCCGGCGTGGACGGCCAGCGTCTCGATGCGCTCAGGAGAGATGCCCATGGTGGGAGCGTTGCACCGGGAGCAGGAACACCGCATGATCGCTGCAGAATCGGCAAGGAACGCGGCGACATCCGAGGTCGTCGACGGAATCGGCCGCCCGTCGCCCTGGGGATTTCGTTGAAAAAACGAGAGCAGCGGCCGCTCCTGGACGAGCTGGACCGCCGGATCGTCGGCCTGCTGGCCGACGACCCGCAGCTGACCAACAAGGCCCTGGCCCGCCGCCTGGGCCTCGCCGAGTCGACCTGCGCCTACCGACTGCGGGCGCTGCGGGAGCGCGGGGTCGTCGCGGGGACGACGCTCCGGCTCGACTACTCGGCGCTCGGGCACCCGCTGCAGGCGCTGATCAAGGTGCGGCTGGAGCGGCACAACGCGGAGCACGTCAACCGGCTCTACGCCAGCCTGGTGCGGACGCCCGGCGTGATCCAGGTGTTCCACGTGGCCGGGGCCGACGACTTCTACCTGCACGTCGCGGTGGCGGACGCGGAGGCGCTGCGCGACTTCGTGCTCCAGCACATCACCGTGCACCGGGTGGTGCGGCAGACGGAGACGCACCTGATCTTCGAGCGGCGGGACGGCGTGGGGGTGCTGCCCGCGCCCGAGGCGACCGCCTGAGCGGTCGGGCGGCCCGGCCGGAGGGCGCCGCGGGGGGCCTCCGGCCGGGCCGGCCGCCTCACCGTCCCGCGGGCTGCGCCGCCGTCCGCCCCGGCGCCTGCCGGACCGGACGGTCCGCGGGGGCCGTGGGAGCGGTGCCGCTGCCGAGCTCCAGCGCGAGGGGCGCGGCGACGAACACGGACGAGTAGGTGCCGACCACGACGCCGATCAGCGTGGCGAGGGCGAAGTCCGTGAGGGTGTCGCCGCCGAGGACGGCGAGGGCGGCGAGGATGAGCACGGCGCCGAGCCCCGTGTTGACGGTGCGGGGCAGGGTCTGCAGGACGGCCGTGTTCACCAGGTCCGGCAGCGGACGTGCCCGGGTGCCGGACTTCCCGCCGCGGCCCCCGCCCCGGCCGCGGAGCAGTTCGCGCACCCGGTCGAAGACGACCACGGAGTCGTTGACCGAGTAGCCGATGACGGTGAGCAGCGCGGCCAGGAAGACGCCGTCCACGGTCTTGCCGAGCCAGGCGAAGACGCCGACCAGCACGACCACGTCGTGGGCGAGGGCGCCGACCGCCGCGACGCCGAACCGGCCGCGGAAGCGGACCGCCAGGTAGAGGAGCTGGGCGCCGAGGGCGACGCCCAGGGCGAGCAGCGCGTTGCGGCGCAGTTCCTCGCCGAGGCTCGGCCCGATCAGCTCGTCGCGGACCTTGGTGGCCCCGCTCCCGGCCTCGCTTCCCGCCTCGCTCCCGGCCTCGCCTCCGCCTCCGCTCCCCGGCCCGCTCCCGTCTCCGCTCCCGGCCCCGCTCCCGGCCTCGTCCGTGGCGAGGGCGGCGAGGGTGCGGGTGACCGTGTCCGCCTCGGTGTCGGTCAGCCGCTCGGTGCGCACCGACAGGCCGTTGTCGCCGGAGGACTGCACGACGGCCCGGGGGAAGCCGGCGTCGGCGAGGGCGGCGCGGGCGCGTTCGGGGTCGACGGGCGCGGTGGTGGCGTACTGCAGGAGGCGGCCTCCGGTGAAGTCGATGCCGAGGTCGACCCCGCGCACGGCGATGCCGGAGCCGGCCAGGACCAGCGCGGCGGCGCCGGCGGCGAGCCAGCGGCGCGGGCGGCGCAGCAGGTGGGGGTTGCGGCGGTCCAGGGCGCGGCGGACCCGGCCCACGTCGGCGATGCCGGTGACGCGCGGCCGGCGGCGCACCGAACGGCGGGAGACGGCGAAGTCGGCGAGGACCCGGGTGACCACCAGGGCGCTGACCATGGAGGCGAGCACGCCGATGCCGAGGGTGACGCCGAAGCCGCGCACCGGGCCGGACGCGAGCAGGAACAGCAGCACGGCGGCGATCAGCGTGGTCACGTTCGAGTCGGCGATCGCGCCGAACGCCTTGCGGAAACCGGCGGCCAGGGCCGGGCGGACGCCGGGCCTGGCCCGGGCGGCGTGTTCCTCGCGTGCCCGTTCGAAGACGAGGACGTTGGCGTCGACGGCCATGCCGATGGCGAGCACGAAACCGGCCAGGCCCGGCAGGGTGAGGGTGGCGCCGAGGGCGGCCAGCGCGGCGTAGGAGATCAGGCCGTAGCAGAGCAGCGCGACGACGGCGAGGACGCCCAGGAGCCGGTAGGCCCGGGCGAGGAACAGGGCGGTGAGCGCGGTGCCGATGACGGCGGCCCAGGCGCTCGCCTCGACGGCGCGGGCGCCCAGGGTGGGGCCGACGGTGTGCTGCTCGACGGTCTCCACCGGCACGGGCAGCGCGCCGCCGCTGATCAGCAGGGACAGTTCGCGGGCGTCGGCGTCGGTGAACTGGCCGGTGATGCGGGTGGCGCCGCCGGTGATGCCGTCGCCGCAGGCGACGGAGGGTTCGACCTGCGGGGAGGAGACCACCCGGTCGTCGAGGACGATGGCGACCCGGCGGGCGGGGTCCCCGGGCGCGGCGCAGGCGGCCTCGCCGGTGAGCCGGGCCCAGCGGTCGCTTCCGGCCTTGTCGAAGTCGACGGTGACGTGCCAGCCGGCGCCGGTCTGCGCGTCGTGGCGGGCGTCGGCGCGTTCCACGTCGCCGCCGGTCAGGGCGGCGGGGCCGAGGCGGAGGCGTTCGCCGGACTCGTCGGGCAGGACCCGCCCGGCGGCGGTGTCCTCAGCGGCGCCGGGGTCCTCGCCGGTGGCCGTGTCCCCGTCGGCGGCCGTGTCCTCGCCGGCGGCCGTGTCCTCGCCGGCGGCGGGGTCCTCGGTCCCGAGCACCGGGTGGAAGGTGAGCTGGGCGGTGCGGCCCAGGACCTCGGCGGCCTCCTTGGGGTCCTGGACGCCGGGCAGTTCGACGATGATCCGCCGGTCCCCGGAGCGCTGCAGGGTCGGTTCCGCGACGCCGAGCGCGTCGACGCGTCCGCGCAGCACCTCCAGGGTGCGGTCGGTGGCCTCGCGGTCGGCCTCGACGGCGGGGGTGGAGCGGGTTTCCAGCACGATCTGGGTGCCGCCGCGCAGGTCGAGTCCGAGTCGGACCGGCACGGTGAGGGTGATGAGGACGGACAGGGCGACCACGGCGAGGGCGATCAGCGCCCTCCACCGGGTGGAACGGGACGTTCTGGACACAAGGGCCTCCGGCTGGGCACGCCACGGGGACGGCCGGCTCGGCCGCCGTCGGTGACGCGGGGATGGATGGGGCGGGGTCGGTCAGACGCCGGAGGGGGGTGACCGACCGCGGTGCGGAAGGAGGTCGCCGGGGACGGGCGGGCGCGCGGCGAGGCGGCCGCCGGCGCGGGCCGGGGCGGGCGGGGCGACGGCGGGCGCGGCGGGGCGGACCGCCGGGTGGCCCGGGTGGTCGCCCGGCGGATGGTGCCGGGTGGCCGCGGGGGCGAGGCAGACACCGCCCGCGCACCGGTCGTCGGCGTGCGGGGCCGTCCCCTGTCCTGCGGCCACCACGTGGACACCCGTCGGCGCCGCGGCGGGGGATCCGGTGGGCGGTCCGCCGGGGGCGAAGGCGCCTAGCACGGCCAGGAGGAGGGCCACGACCCAGGGGAGGCCGGTCGGGTGGCGGTGCGGCGCCCAGTGCATCGGTGGTCCTCCCCCTTTCCGTCGGTCGTCCGCCGGCTCCCGCCGGTCCTCGCTTCCTGCCGGCCGGTCCCGGCCCCTTCCTGGTGACCCACGGGCCCTGACGGCCCGGCCCCGTCGCGGAGCCCGCGCTCCAGCCGCCTCCCGGCCCCGCCTGGCCCTCACCGCGGTGCGGCCCCACCCGCGCCTGACGCGAGCTGCCCCGCACCTCGGTGCGACCGGAGCCGCGCCCCGGTGCGAGCCGGTGCGAACCGACCCGCGCCCGTACCGAGCCGGTGCCAACCGGCCCTCACCGCGGTGCGGCCCCACCCGGGCGTGACGCGAGCTGCCCCGCACCTCGGTGCGACCGGAGCCGCGCCGCGACACGAGCCGGTGCCGGCCGACCCGCGCCCCGTGCGGGCCCGCACCGGCCGCTGCCGGCCGACGGGCCCGACGGGCCCCGACGCCGGAAGGACGGTCGGGGCGCGGCCAGGGTTCCCGGCGCGCGGCCGGAGGGATGAACCCGGCGCCCCGGGCCCGGGAGCGACACCGGGGGCGGCGGGCGGTCAGGGCTCGACGAGGCCCGCCCGGATGGCGTACCGGGTGAGTTCGAGACGGTCCCGCAGCCCGAGCTTGCTCAGCAGGTTGGCGCGGTGGCGCTGCACCGTCTTCACGCTGATGAACAGCATCTCGGCGATCTCCTTCGAGGAGTGCCCCTCGGCCACCAGCTTCAGGACCTCCTCCTCCCTCGGGGTGAGGATCTGCCCCGGCACCTCCTCGCCCTGCCGGACCCGGTCGAGGTAGTGGCGGATCAGGGCGGTGACCGCGCCGGGGTAGAGGAACGGCTCGTCACGGATCGCGGCCCGGCACGCGGCGACCAGGTCCCGGTCGGCGACGGACTTCAGCACGTAGCCGGAGGCCCCGGCCTTCAGCGCCTGGAAGAAGTACTGCTCGTTGTCGTGCATGGTCAGCATGAGGATCCGCAGCCCCGGCCGGACGGCGGCCAGTTCGCGGGCCGCCTGGAGCCCGGTCATCCGGGGCATGGCGATGTCCAGCACCGCCAGGTCCACCTCGTGGGCGCGGGCCTGCTCCACGGCCTCGGCGCCGTCGCCCGCCTCGGCGACCACCCGCAGGTCCGGTTCCTGGTCGAGGATCAGCCGCACCCCGCGCCGCACCAGGGCGTGGTCGTCGGCGAGCAGGATGCGGGCGGGCCGGCTCCCCGGCGTCGCGGGGGTCTCGGCGGGCTCGGGGGTGAGCGGGGTGACGGGGTTGTCGTGCTGCATCTCAGAAGTCCTGGACGTCGGCGCGTACGGCGGAGGCGGCCGGTACGGGCGGTACGGGCGGTACGGGCTGCGGAAGGGCGAACGGCCCCGACCCAGGCGGGGCGGGAGCCGCCGGGGGGACGGGCACGGTGAGCCGCACGGTCGTCCCGCCGCCGTTCGGCCCGGGGACGACCTCGAGGGAGGCGCCCACCAGCAGCGCCCGTTCCCGCATGCCGCGGATCCCGGCCCCCTCGCACAGCCGCCGGATGCCGCGCCCGTCGTCGGTGACGGCGAGCTCGACGGCGTCCGGGTCCCGGCGCAGGCGCACGGTGACCGTCTCGGCGTCGGCGTGGCGGGCCGCGTTGGTCAGGCTCTCCTGGGCGACGCGGTAGAGGACCAGTTCGGTGGTCGGATCCAGCGGCTGCAGGTCGCCGGCGAAGTCGCGGCGCACGGTCAGACCGGTGTGGGTGGCGAAGTCACCGGCCAGCGCGGTGAGGGCGCTGACCAGGCCGAGGTCCTCCAGGACGCCGGGGCGCAGCCGCCGCAGCAGGCGCCGGACCTCGTCCAGGCTGCCGCGGGTGGCCTCCTGGATCTGCCGCAGTTCGTCCCGCAGCGGCGGGTCGGCCGTGTCGGCGGCCCGTTTGAGCGCCAGCAGCACGGCCGTCATGCTCTGCCCCACCTCGTCGTGCAGTTCCTGCGCGACGCGGCGGCGCTCCGACTCCTGGGCGCTCAGCACCCGGGCGCTGCTCGCCACGCGTTCCTGCTCCAGGCGTTCCAGCATGGCGTTGAAGGTGCGGATGACGTCGGCGACCTCGCCGGTACCGCTCTCCGGCAGCCGCTGCCCGGGGCGGAGCAGGTCCACGGTGGCCATCCGGCGGGTGAGCCGGACCAGCGGGGCCAGCCCCCAGCGGATGAGGGCGGCGTTGGCGACCAGCATCACCCCGAGGCCGCCGACCAGGATCACCGCCTCGGTCAGCAGCACCGGCACGGACACCGTCACCGGCGCCCACAGCAGCAGCGCCGTGGCCACGCCCAGCACCACGGCGTTGAGCAGGAAGATCCGCCAGAACAGGGACACCGGGGTCACGCCTCCTTCAGCGATGCGTCGCCCACCACTTACGCCCCCCACTCTCGGGCATCGCGGTCCCCCGGCGCGCCGCGGCTCCCCCGGCACGGCCCGGCCGTGCGGGCCGGCCCTCCAGCCTGCCGGGTGGCCGGGCCAGCGTCGATGGGTCGCGGAACCCATTCCGGGCGGGTCGCGGCACCCATGCGGGGGTGGGCGGGACGGGCGGAAATGGGGCGCGCGGCCGATGGCGGCGGGCGGCGCGGGCGGCGAGGGTGGACCCGTCCGCGGCCCGCCCCGGCCGCCGGACCAGGCACCCGGCCCCGTCGCCGGGGGCCCGACGCCCCCTGCCGTCACGACCGACCGGCGGCGGTGGCCGGCGTCACGCACGGGGCGCACGCACCGCGGACGCACCGCGCACGCACCGCCTTCCGGCCCGCCCGCACCCGGCCGGCCCGGAACCGATGGAAAGGACTCCCATGGCCCTCGACGCCGCTCCTCCCGAACCCCGCCCGCAGCGCCACACGTCCAAGGAGGCCCGCCAGCGCCTGGAGCACGAGCGCGACAGCCGGCTCGCCCAGCTGCGCTCCCTCACCGGCGGGCAGGCGGCGGACGACCACCTGATGTCCCCGCAGAAGGAGGCGATCACCAGGGTGCTGCGGGAGATCGACGCGGCGTTCGCCCGGGTCCAGGACGGCACGTACGGCACGTGCGGGCGCTGCGGGGAGGCGATCCCGGAGGAGCGGCTGGAGATCCTGCCGTACACCCACCACTGCGTCGGCTGCCGCCGCAAGGACGCCTGAGGACGCCCCGTGCGCGCGTCCCGACCCGTCCCGTACTCCCGGCCCCCGGCCCTCGCCCCCGGCCCCTCGCCCCTCGGAGGTGACGTGGTGAACTCCCCGACCGCCGGTGACCGCGCCGCGCGGCACCTGACCGCGGAGGACCTCGCCGTCCTCCGCGCCGCCCTGCGGGAGCAGCTCCGGCTGCTGCGCGACCCCGCCGGGCCCGCCGGGCCGGCGTCCGGCGCACCGGCCCGCATGGTCCTCGCGGACGTCGAGGCGGCGCTGCGGCGCCTGGACGAGGGCCGGTACGGCCTCTGCCACCGGTGCCGCCTGCCGGTCGACCGGAAGCAGCTGCTGCTCGTCCCGCAGGCCCGCTACTGCGCGCCCTGCCGGCGGCTGCGGGCCCTGAACCGGGCGTCCGCCGGGGCGGTGACGTCCGCCGCTCCCGGTTCCCCGCCGCCGTCGCGGCGTGCGGCGGGGCCTCGGCGGGCGGCGGGCCGGTGACCGTCCGGCGGCCCGGCGACGCGGACGCCGCCCCGGTCCGCGGCACGTCCGGGCCACCGCGGCCGGTCCCGAGCGGTGTCGCGCTGGACCTGGGCAGCGCCCGCACCCGCGCGTGGACGCCCGGCCGGGGCCCGGTCCTCGACGTGCCCACCGTCGCCGTGGACGGCCCCGGCCACCCGGTGCGGCGGGGCTCCGTCGTCGACGAGGCGGCGTGCGCGGGGCTGCTGCGGCGGCTGCTCGCCCACCGGCTGCGCGGGCCCGCCCGCCCGCTGGTCGTGCTCACCACGCCGGTGCTGGACCCGGTGGTCTCCCGGACGGCCGCCCGGTCCGCCGTGGGGGTGCTCGGGCCGCGGGCGGTGCTGACCGTGCCGGGGGCCCGGGCGATCGCGGTGGCCGCCGGGGCCGCCCTGTCCCGGCCGCTGCTGGTGGTGGACGTCGGCGCGCAGCTCACCGAGGTGGTGCTGCTGGACGAGGGCGCGGTCGCCGACGCCCGCCGGGTCGCGCTGGGCACCGCCGACCTCGGGAGCGGCGCCACGGAGGACGACGTCGTCGACGCGGTGACCACGATGGTGTCCGCGACGCTCCGGCAGGACCGGGCGTCGCTGGTCCCGGTGGCGCTCTCCCGCGGCGTGCTGCTGGCGGGCGGCGGGGCGCTGCGGCACGGGATCGTCCGCCGTCTGGAGGCCCGGCTGCCCGCCCCGCTCGTCGTGGTGCCCGCCCCGCACACCGCCGCCGTCCGGGGGGCCGCCCGGCTGCTCGGCGCGGCCGGCCTGCACCCGAGTGCGCGCGGCCCCGGCCCGAGTGCGCACGGCCCCGGTCCGACCGGGTGGTGAGCCGCGGACCCGCCGCTCCCCGGACCCGGCGGGCCTGCGACCATGGGCGGATGCCGACCTCTGCCGCGCTGCTGATCGCCGCCGACTCGCCGCTGCGCGAGGACGTCACCGCGCTCCTGGACGAGCATCTGCGGGACATGTACGCCACCAGCCCGCCGGAGTCGGTGCACGCCCTCGACCCCGGCGCCCTGACGGGCGACGGCATCGTCTTCGTGACCGCGCGCGCCGCGGACGGAACCCTGCTGGGCTGCGGGGCGCTCAAGGACGTCGCCCCCGGCCACGGCGAGCTGAAGTCGATGCGCACCGCGGCCGCCGCCCGGGGCCGCGGGATCGCCTCGGCGGTGCTGGAGCACCTGACCGGGCTGGCCGCCGGGCGCGGACACCGCCGGCTGAGCCTGGAGACCGGCGCCGAGGACTACTTCGCCGCGGCCCGGCGGCTGTACGCCCGGCACGGGTTCACCGCCTGCCCGCCCTTCGGCGACTACCGGGACGACCCGAACAGCGTGTTCCTCACCAAGGCCCTCTGAACCAGGCGCCGCGGCCCAGGCGCTCCGGGCCAGGCCCTATGAACCAGGCGCCGCGGACCACGCGCTCCGGACCAAGGGCGCTTCGAGCGGGACTCCACCCCGCGAGATGGTGTTCCTCCCGTACCCGTCGGAGGATGGCCCTGTATCCCGTCCCCGCCGACCGGCGACCTCCCGCCGGGACGGCGGACGCCGCGGCCTGCCGGACCGTACCGTCCGGCACGCCGTACACCCCATCCGCCGCGGGCGCCCCGAACCGGGGGGCCGGCCCCACCCATCGAGGACCCACTGCACCCATGACACCCACCATCACCAAGGCGGTCGTCCCGGCGGCCGGACTCGGCACGCGGTTCCTTCCGGCCACCAAGGCGACGCCCAAGGAGATGCTCCCGGTCGTCGACAAGCCGGCCATCCAGTACGTCGTCGAGGAGGCCGTCGCCGCGGGTCTCGACGACGTCCTGATGATCACCGGCCGCAACAAGCGGCCGCTGGAGGACCACTTCGACCGCAACTACGAGCTGGAGTCGGCCCTGCAGCGCAAGGGCGACGCCGACCGGCTCGCCCGCGTGCAGGAGTCCACCGACCTCGCCACCATCCACTACGTCCGCCAGGGCGACCCCCGGGGCCTGGGCCACGCCGTCCTCTGCGCCGCCCCGCACGTCGGCGCGGAACCCTTCGCCGTGCTCCTCGGCGACGACCTCATCGACCCGCGCGACCCGCTGCTCTCCCGCATGATCGACGTGCGGGCGGAGCACGGCGGCAGCGTGGTGGCCCTCATGGAGGTCGACCCCGCCCAGATCCACCTCTACGGCTGCGCCGCCGTCGAGGCCACCGCGGAGGACGACGTCGTCAAGGTCACCGGCCTGGTCGAGAAGCCGGCGGCGGGGAACGCGCCCTCCGCCTACGCCGTCATCGGCCGGTACGTCCTCGACCCGGGCATCTTCGACGTGCTGCGCCGCACCGAGCCCGGCCGCGGCGGCGAGATCCAGCTCACCGACGCCCTGCAGACGCAGGCCCAGGACGAGCAGGTGTGCGGCCCGGTGTACGGCGTCGTCTTCAAGGGCCGCCGCTACGACACCGGCGACCGGGGCGACTACCTGCGGGCCATCGTCCGGATGGCAAGCGAGCGCGAAGACCTCGGGCCGGAGTTCCGCACCTGGCTCCGCGCGTTCGTGCGCGACGAGATGGGCTCCGACGCCGGCTGACGCCGGACCCGTGATCGAGTGGCGGGGGCGCGGGCGCGGCGTTTTGCTGGGAGGAGCAGGACATCCGCGCCCGCGCCGAAGGACTGGACACCATGACCGTCACCAGCGTCAACGAGGACTTCGACCAGCTGGAACTGACCCTGGTCGCCGATTTCGACGCTCCCGTCGAGCGGGTCTGGCAACTGTGGGCCGACCCGCGCAAGCTGGAACGCTGGTGGGGACCGCCGTCCTACCCCGCCACCGTCGACGCCTTCGACCTCACCCCCGGCGGAACCGTCAGCTACCGCATGACCGGCCCCGAGGGGGATCAGCCGCACGGCTGGTGGCGGATCGAATCGGTCGCCCCGCCGACCCACCTGGAGTTCACCGACGGGTTCGCCGACGACCGGGGCGAGCCGCTCGACGACTCCCCCACGATCGGCATCCAGGTCACCCTCACCCGCAGCGGCACCGCCGGAACCGGCACCCACATGGAGCTCTCCTCCACGTTCCGCAACCAGGAGGAGATGCACCAGATGTCGGACATGGGCATGGCCGAGGGCATGCGGGAGGCGGCCCAGCAGATGGACCACCTCCTCGCCTGAGACGGGGCGGAGGTGACGAAGGGGACGGGGCGGGGCGGGGAGCCACCCCGCCGCCGTCCCGCGATCCCCGCGTACGCCCGGCGCCCGCCGGAAGGCATGATGGACTCCACAGGCGAAGCAGTGGTGTCGGCCGCCGGGAAGCGGCCCGCGGCATAGGGCATCGGGCATCGGGGGAGGCATGGACGGACCGGAGCGGCACGCGCCGCGCAAGGCCATCCGGCTGACCCCTGCCCTCTTCAAGAGCGCTGGGACCGCTCCGGTGACGCTCACCGAGCGGACGCCGAGCGCGCCCACCGGGCAACGGGGCGTGCTGCGCATGACGCTGCGCCCCGCCGAGGGGCTGTCCGGCGCGGGCGTCGGCGTCGGCTGCCTGGTGCGCACCCGCGACGGGCGCACCGCCGCGGTGCGCTCCGCCCGCACCGCGGGCGACCCCGCGCAGGCCGGCGCCCTCGACGCGTGGCCGTACGTGGCCGTCGCCGACGACGGCGCGCTGGACGTCGCGCTGGAGCGGGGGGACCGCTTCGAGCGGCTGCTCTTCTACGTCGACGTCGCCCAGGGCGCCGCCGACTTCCGCGATCCCCCCGCCGAGGCCGCCTTCACCGCCGGTCCCGGCCGGAGCTGGCGCGTCCCGCTGGACTCCGCCGCCTCTCCCGCCGGCGCCTGCGCGGTGGCCCTGCTGCTTCCGGGCCCCCAGGGGCTGGAGCTGCGCCGCGAGGTCCGGTGGTACCGGCCCCGGTGGCGCACCTCCTACCGACGCGTACTGGCCCGCGACTACCAGTTCTGCTAGGCCGCGCGGTGCAGTTCGGCCTGGCCGAACAACAGGGCGTAACCGGAGGGGAGTTGGGCGAGGAGCCGCTGGGTCAGGTCGTCCCCGATCAGCCCGGGCAGCACGCCGAGGACCGAGGTGGTGTCCCAACGCGCCGTGGCATGGGTGGCGTTGGGCAGTCGACGGGCCAACTCGTTGACGAACTCGGCCGCCGCGAGGGGTTGGTTGGCGGGCACCTGCGCGGCGACGACACGCGCCGCCTCCTCGGGCAGCGCCCGCGCCAGGTCGACACGCTCGTCGCCGACCACGTGCTCGCCGAGCGCCGCGAGCACCGCGCGGGTCACCCGCTCGGCCTGCTCCTCGGTCGGGTAGAGCCCGGCCTCACGGACCGTGGCGACCAGGTCGGCCCAGGAGGGCCCGGACACCGCGTCGGCCGTCACCCCCTCACGGGGCTCGGGCACGGCGGGGGTGGTGGGTACGGAGGGGGTGGTGACGGCGGTGACGGCGGTGGCGGTGGTGGCGTCACTCGGGATCATGGGAATGGTCAAGGGGACTGCTCCTCTTCAGTTCCCGTCAGGTTGACTGCCGGGCCGGGCGGCGGCCTGTCCCGGCCCGGTAGTGCCGCCCGTATGCCCGCCTTCGCGACATGTACGCCTCCGTGTACGGCACGTGCAGGCCCTGCGGAGACGCCAGGCGGCAGGCACCGGGCGGCAGTTGCCGGACGGGGGGCGCCGGACGACGGGCCTCGAACGGCGGCACGGGGACGGCGGACGGCTGACGGCGGACGGCTGACGGCGGACGGCAGGCGTCGGGCGTCGGGCGTCGGGCGGAAGGTCAGCGACTGAGCGCCTTGCGGCCGCCGTCGCCGCCGCCTCCTGCGATCCGGATCTTCCGCGGCTTGGCGTGGTCGGCCACGGGGATCCGCAGGGTGAGGACCCCGGCCTCGCAGGACGCGTCGATCCGCTCGGTGTCCAGCGTGTCGCCCAGGAACAACTGCCGGCTGAACGCGCCGGCCGGGCGCTCGGCGAGGACCGCCTCGGCGCCTTCCGGCATCGGGGCGCGGCGCTCGGCGCGGATGGTGAGGACGTTGCGCTCGACGTCCAGGTCGATGGTCTCCGGGTCGACGCCGGGCAGGTCCACGTGGACGAGCAGGTCGTCGCCGACGCGGTAGGCGTCCATCGGCAGCGCGGCGGGGCGGGACAGCACGTTCGGGTTCCCGAGGACCTGCTGGGTCAGGCGGTCGATCTCGCGGAACGGGTCGGTACGCATGAGCATCACGAGTCACTCCCTTCGTGGGACAGGGTTCGGGTGCGATGCCCTTACGCGTTCTTATATAGCTCCGGTCCGGAAAATTGACAACCCTCGACTCAACTCTGACGCGGCCCGAGGCCCGCCCGCACCCCCACCCACGCCCCCGGACACGACGAAGCCCGCGGTCGGCGGCCGGTGCCGCCGCCCGCGGGCAGGAGAAGCGCGCGGTCAGACCCCGAGATCGCGGATGATCTTGGCGACGTGCCCGGTGGCCTTGACGTTGTACAGCGCCCGCTCGACCTTGCCCTCGGCGTCGACCACCACGGTGGAGCGGATGACCCCGACCACCGTCTTGCCGTACAGCTTCTTCTCCCCGAACGCCCCGTACGCCTCCAGCACCTTCTTGTCCGGGTCGGCGAGGAGCGTCACCTTCAGCGACTCCTTGTCCCGGAACTTCGCCAGCTTCTCCGGCTTGTCGGGCGAGATGCCGACCACGTCGTAGCCCGCGCCCGCCAGCAGCTCCAGGTTGTCGGTGAAGTCGCACGCCTGCTTGGTGCAGCCGGGGGTCAGCGCCGCCGGGTAGAAGTAGACGATGACCTTGCGGCCCGCGTAGTCGGCCAGCGAGACCTCCTTCCCGTCGGCGTCGGGGAGGGTGAAGGCGGGGGCGGAGTCGCCGGGCTGGAGTCGCTCGGACATCGGGTCGTGCTCCTTGGGTAGCTGGTAAGCGGTGGTGGGCGCGTACGAGCGTAACCGGGGGCTTGACGGTGCGCGTCCGCCCCGAGCTGACAGACTGGTGCCCAGCACCACGGAACGGCTCGTACGGACATCCGACGGCGACAGAGCACGGAGGCGGCACGGTGGCGGACACCTCGGACACCAGGACACCGGCGCAGATCAAGGCGGACATCGAGCGCCGGCGCGCACTGCTGGCCGAGACCCTGGAGGAGATCGGGGTGCGGATGCACCCCCGGACCGTGGTCGACGACGCGAAGGCCAAGGCCCGCGGCCAGGTCGACCAGACCCTCGGGCGGGCCTACGTGGGCGTCAACCGCGCCCTGACCGGCGTGCGGGGACGTTTCGTCGACGAGGAGGGCTCGCCGAGGGTGAACCGGATCGTTCCGGTCGCGCTGGTGGCCGTCGGCGTCGTCGGCCTGCTGGTGCTGAACAGCCGGCGCCGCCGCTGACCCGGCGGCCGGCGGCCGCGACTCCCCACCCGATCGGGCGACCGGGGCGGACGGCCAGGTAGGTTCACCTCGTGAGCGTCAAGAGAACTGTGAGCGACACCCAGCACGACAAGCTCCCCATCCGGATGCTGCACGACCGCGTGCTGGTGCGTCAGGAGAACGCGGAAGGCGAACGCCGCTCCGGCGGCGGCATCCTCATCCCCGCCACGGCGGCCGTCGGCCGGCGCCTGGCATGGGCGGAGGTCGTCGCGGTGGGGCAGAACGTCCGCACCGTCGAGCCGGGTGACCGCGTCCTCTTCGACCCGGAGGACCGGGCCGAGGTCGAGGTCCGCGGCATGACGTACGTGCTGATGCGCGAACGCGACCTCCACGCGGTGGCCGCGGACCGCTTCGAGGGCACGGAGGACACCACGGGCCTGTACCTCTGACCCGGGGAACCTCCGACCGAGCACCGAGAGGGGCCGGTGACCGCACCCGCGGTCACCGGCCCCTCTCGCGTGCCTCACACGCCCGTCACGCCCCCTGCCGGGGCCACGGGTGCTGCTCGTACGGCGGGGCGAGACCGGGCACCACCGGGTGGTGCGGACGGTGTTCGCCCGGTGGCAGGCCCTGCCCCGGGTGCGCCCCGGGGAACGTGTCGCCGGGGGCGTCGTCCGAGCCGGGCCCGGGGTGCGCGCCTGGCGACGGGGTGACCGCCCCGCCGCCCGCGCCGGAGGCCGGTTCGCCGCCCGCACCCCCGGCCGGACCACCCTCGGAGGACCTGCCGTCCTCCGAGGACCCGGAGGAGTCCGAGGAGTCCGACGAGTCGGAGGAGTCCGTGCCGTCCTCGTCCCCCGCGTCCCCCGCGTCCCCGGCGTCCCCGGCGTCCCAGGGGCCCTCCGACGGCGACGCGGACGCCGACGCCCCGTCGCTCGGCACCGCGTACGGCAGCTTCAGGTTGCCGCTGCCCGAACGGACCTCGAGGTCGAAGGCGCTCGCCTTCTTCCCCTTCGACGCGTCCTTGACGAAGGCCGCCCACACCTCGGCGGGCGCGCCGCCGCCGTTGATCCGGCCCAGCCCCATCGCCCCGTACAGCGGCTTGTGCGCGGCCGTCTCCGGGTCCTGGCCCATCACCGAGACCACGGCGACCAGGTCGGGCGTGTACCCCGCGAACCAGGCCGCGGTGTCCTCCTCCGCCGTGCCGGTCTTGCCGGCGGCCGGCCGTCCCGCCCCCAGCGCGGCGGTGGCGGTGCCGCCGGAGACCACGCCCCGCAGCACCGAGGTGGTGGTGTCGGCCGCCACCCGGCTGACGGCCTGCGTGGACTCGCGCTCCGGCAGGGAGACCGTCTCCGACCCGTTGCGGGTGATCTTCTCGATCAGCGTGTACGGCCGGTGCCTGCCGTGGTCCGCGAGCGTCGCGTAGGCCTGCGCCATGTCCAGCACGCTCGCGGTGGCGGTGCCCAGCGCGATCGACGGGGAGGCCACCATGTCGGGCGTGCCCTCCGGGAGTCCGAGCTTCACCGCCGTCCGCTGCACCCGGTCGGGGCCCACGTCGACCGCCATCTGGGCGTACACCGCGTTGACGGACTTGTCGGTGGCCTCGCTGACCGAGATCTCGCCGTAGCTCTTGTCGTCCTCGTTCTCGGGCGTGTACCGCGCCCCCGGCCAGCCCTGCACGGCCCGCTTGCTGGTGCCGTCGTACATGGTCTGCGGGGTGATGGGCCGCCCGTCGTGGGTGCGGGCGCCCTGATCCAGGGCGGTGGCCAGCACGAACGGCTTGAAGGTGGAGCCGACCTGGAAGTCCCGGCGGGTGGCGTTGTTGGTGTACTGCTTCACGTAGTCGGTGCCGCCGTACATGGCGACCACCTTGCCCGTGCGCGGATCGATCGCCGCGGCACCCGCCCGGACGTTCTTGTCCGCGTCCCGGGCGTCGGGCTCCAGGTTGTCCATCACCTCCTCCTCGACCGCGCCCACCAGCGCGTCCTGGGCCGGCTTGCGGAGCGTGGTCCAGATCCGGTAGCCGCCGCCGTCGAGGTCGGCCTCCTCGAGGATGCCGTGGTCCGCCAGGTACGCCTTCACGGCGTTGACGACGTATCCCCGCTGCCCGGAGAGCGCGGTGTTCACCCGGTTGGGCCGGGGCGCCGGAAACGTGAGCGCGGCCCGCTCCTTCGGCGTCAGCCAGCCCTCCTTCACCATGCCGTCCAGCACGTAGTTCCAGCGGACCAGGGCCTTCTTCCGGTTCTCCGGGTAGGCGTCCACGTCGTAGGCGTTCGGGGAGTTGAGCAGCGCGGCCAGGTAGGCGCCCTGGGCGGCGTCCAGCTCGGAGGCGTCGATGCCGTAGTACGCCTGGGCGGCGGCCTGGATGCCGTAGGTGTTCCGGCCGAAGTAGCTGGTGTTCAGGTAGCCCTGGAGGATCTCGTCCTTGCTCTTCTCCCGGTCCAGCTTGATCGCGATGAAGAACTCCTTGGCCTTGCGGGTGAGCGTCTGCTCCTGGCCCAGGTAGTAGTTCTTGACGTACTGCTGGGTGATCGTCGAACCCGACTGGCGTCCCTTGCCGGTGACGGTGTTCCAGGCGCCGCGGACCATCGCCTGCGGGTCGACCCCGGAACCGTCGTAGAAGTCGCGGTCCTCGGCCGCCAGCACGGCGTGCCGCGCGTCCTCGGACACCTGGGACAGCTCGACGCTCTCCCGGTTGACGTCGCCGTCGCGGGCGAGGCGGGAGCCGTCCGCGTAGAGGAAGACGTTGCTCTGCATGGTGGCCAGGGCGTTGGCCCGGGGGATCTTCACCAGGAAGTAGCCGGCCGTCAGCGCGCCCGCGCAGACCAGGATCACGGCGACCAGGCCCAGCAGGGTGAACCGCCAGGTGGGGAGGGCGCGGCGCCAGCCCGTGCGCGGCTCGGCGGGGGCGGTCGCGGGGTGCTCACCACGGCTCCCGCCGCGGTGTTCACCGGGGTGCTCGCCGGGGTGCCGGCCGCCCTCGGGGCCCGGGGCGGAGGCGGCCGGACGCCGCCATCCCTGGAACGGCTCTTTCCTGCGGTGGTTCTTCATCGCGCGCTCCGGCTCCCGTTCTCCGCGTTCCGCCGATACCCCATGTGCCCACTATGTACCGGTATGACTGGATCGCGCCCGCAGGGTTGGTCTGTGTCGGGGCGGCGGGAACTCGTATGCTGCGCGCCATGGCCGACGCGTCGAACGAGCGGGACCAGCGGAACGAGGCAGCGTGGGGGGAACCACGGCGGGAACCACGGGAGGTGCCGCTGCCCGAACTCCGGGCGGGGGACGCGGACCGCGAACGGGTCGCCGACCGCCTGCGGGACGCCCTCGCGGAGGGGCGGCTCGACATGGACGAGTTCCAGGAACGGCTGGACGTCGTGTACCGGGCCAAGACGTACGGCGAACTGGAGCCGGTCACCCGTGACCTGCCCGCGCCGGGGGTCGACCCGGGCGCGACGCCGGTCTCCATGACGAAGCGGAACGCCTCCGGCGCGGAGGTCGACTGGTCCGCGCGGATCGTGCGCGGCGGAGCTTCCTCCGACTGGGGGGTCGCGCTGCTCTCCGGCTTCCAGCGGGTCGGGAACTGGGTCGCGCCACGGCGGTTCAACGCGGTGGCGGTCATGGGCGGCGGGCTGATCGACCTCCGCGACGCGTACTTCGGGGGGCCGGAGATCGTCGTCAACTGCGTCGCGGTGATGGGCGGCATCGAGGTCCTCGTCCCGCCCGGCGTCGAGGTCGTGATGCGGGGCACGGGCCTGATGGGCGGCTTCGACCACGAGAACCGCGGCGACGCGACGCCGCCCGCGCCGGACGCCCCGCGCGTGGTCGTCACCGGCCTCGCCTTCTGGGGCGGCGTAGGCGTCCGCACGAAGCGCCCCAAGCCCCCCAAGAAACGCCGCCGCCCCTCCTCCTGACCCGCACGTACCGGAACGCCCCCGCGGGGGCCGGGCGCCCGGTGCGGCGCCTGGCCCCCGCGGGGGCGCGGAGGGAGGGGAAGGGAGGGGTCAGCGGGCCGTGGCGTCGGCCGTCGGGGGGCGCGGGGGCGTCACGGAGGACAGCGGCGTCGCGATGTCCTCCAGACTCCGCCGCTCCGCCTTGACCGCGAGGAACACCGCGACCAGCCCCGCCGCGCACATCAGCGCCGCGCCGATCCGGAACGCCAGCACCGTCTCCGAGATGACCCCCGACTCGGTCAGGTCGGCGAAGATCAGCGGGCCCGCGATACCGCCGGCCGCCGTACCGACCGCGTAGAAGAACGCGATCGCCATCGCCCGCGTCTCCATCGGGAAGATCTCCGACACCGTCAGGTACGCGCTGCTCGCACCGGCCGACGCGAAGAACAGCACCACGCACCAGCACGCCGTCAGCGTCGTCGCCGTCAGCACCTCCTGCCCGAACAGCCACGCCGTCACGAACAGCAGGATGCCGGAGAGCAGGTACGTCGACGAGATCATGATCCGCCGCCCGACCGTGTCGAACAGCTTGCCCAGCAGCAGCGGGCCGAGGAAGTTGCCGGCCGCGATCACCGCGAAGTAGTACCCGGTGCTGCCGACCGGAACGTCGAAGAACTTGGTGAGGATCGCGCCGAAGCCGAAGGTGATCGCGTTGTAGAGGAACGCCTGCCCGATGAAGAGGGCCAGCCCCAGCACCGTGCGCCGCGGGTACTTGGTGAAGACCGTCTTGGCGATCAGTCCGAAGCCGATGGACTTCCGCTGGTGGATGGTGATCTGTCCGGCCGGGGGCGGAAGTTTCTCCCCCCGTTCCTTCTCGATCTCCCGCTCCACCTCGGAGACGAGTTTCTCCGCCTTGTCCCCCTGCCCGTGGATGAACTGCCACCGTGGGCTCTCCGGAACGTTCCGCCGCACCAGCAGGATGACCAGGCCCAGCACCACGCCGAGCGCGAAGGTGAGCCGCCAGCCGACGTTCGCGGCGAAGATGTCGGTGTCCAGCATCACGATGGACAGCAGCGCGCCGCCGATGGCGCCGAGCCAGTAGCTGCCGTTGATGATGAGATCGACCCGGCCCCGGTACTCCGAGGGGATGAGTTCGTCGATGGCGGAGTTGATGGCCGCGTACTCGCCGCCGATGCCGAACCCGGTGAGGAAGCGGAAGAGGAAGAACCACCAGACGTCGAACGACAGCGCGGTCAGCGCGGTCGCGCCCAGGTAGACCGCCAGGGTGGTGATGAAGAGCTTCTTGCGCCCGAACTTGTCGGTGAGCCACCCGAAGAACAGGGCGCCCGCACACGCGCCCGCCACGTACAGCGCCGCCGCCATACCGGTGACCTGGGCCGAGCTGATGGGCAGTCCACTGCCCTCCTCGGCCAGCCGGCCGGCGATGTTGCCGACCGTGGTGACCTCGAGGCCGTCCAGGATCCACACCGTGCCCAGGCCGATGACGATCATCCAGTGCCAGCGGGACCAGGGCAGTCTGTCCAGCCGGGCCGGCACCGACGTGGTGACGGTGCCTGTCTCCTCCGGGACCGAGGGCTCGGGTTTCGCGGAAACGGCCATCGCTTGGTCTCCCTCTCCAGTGAGCGAGCGGCGGTCCCCCTCCCTGTTGCCCCGCCCCCTACGGCTATGCCCCCAGCATGCGGGAAACGGTGTGGATCAGCAGCCCGGCGAGCGAGCCCACCACCGTGCCGTTGATCCGGATGAACTGGAGATCGCGGCCGATGTGCGCCTCGATCTTGCGGGTCGTGTGCTCGGCGTCCCAGCCCGCCACCGTGTCCGTGATCAGCGCCGTGATCTCGCCCCGGTAGGTGGTGACCACGTACGTCACCGCCCCCTCGACCCAGCGATCGACCTTCTCCTGGAGCCGCCGGTCGGCCTTCAGCCGGGCACCCAGCGACAGCAGCGCCGCCCGCACCCGCAGCCTCAGCCGGCTCTGCTCGTCCTCCGACGCCTCCACCATCATCCGGCGCACCGCCGACCAGGCCGAGGCGATCAGGTCCTGCACCTCGTCCCGGTTCAGCACCTCCGACTTCAGCCGCTCCACCCGCGCCCGCGTCTCGGTGTCCGACTGCAGGTCAAGGGCGAAATCGCCGAGGAAACGGTCGAGCGCGTCCCGCGCCGGATGCGTCGGCATGTCCCGCATCTCGGTGACGAACCGCAGCAGCTCCTTGTAGACCCGCTCCCCCACCTTCCGGTCCACGAACCGGGGGGTCCAGCCCGGCGCGCCGCCCTGCACGGCGTTCATCACGGCGTCGCCGTGCAGCACCAGCCAGTCGTGCGCCCGCACCACCACCAGGTCCACGGTCCGCCGGTGCCCGTGCTCCGCGACGACCCGCTGCAGCGTCCGGCCGAGCACCGGCGCGATCTCCGACGCCTCCGCCCTCCGGGTGATGGCCTCCCCCACCACGTCCTGCACGTCGCGGTCCTTCAGCACCGTCAGCGCGCCCCGCAGCGCTGTCGCCAGTTCGGCGGTCACCCGATCGGCGTGCTCCGGTTCCGCCAGCCAGGTTCCCAGCCGGTTCCCGATGCCCACGGCCCGCAGCCGGGTCCGCACCACGTCCGCCGACAGGAAGTTCTCCCCGACGAACTCCCCCAGCGACGTCCCCAGCTGGTCCTTCTTGGTCGGGATGATCGCGGTGTGCGGGATCGGCAGCCCCAGCGGGTGCCGGAACAGCGCCGTCACCGCGAACCAGTCGGCCAGCGCGCCCACCATGCCCGCCTCCGCGGCCGCCGCCACGTACCCCGCCCAGGCGCCCGCGCCCCGGTGCTCCGCCCAGGTGGCCAGCGCGTAGACCACCGCCACCGCCACCAGCAGGCCGGTGGCCAGTGCCTTCATCCGACGGACCCCCCGCTGACGCTCCTCGTCGGCGAGGGTGAAACCATCTGTTCGACGTGCGGCCGAACGGGGGACGCCGCGATTGCCGCCCCCGGGCGGGCGGGCATGCTCGCCTCGCCCCGCACCGTCACCCCCGACACCGCCGACGCCGCCGGTGTCACCCCTGTCACCGGTGTCACCCGTGGTGCCGGTATCAGCGGTGCCGGCGGGGTACCCGCCGTTGTCGTCCTGTCGTCCCATTCGTCGCCCGTCCACCTGTGTCACATGCCCCGTCAGGAAAGAAACGTCCCTTCTGACCGACTCCGGGAACGGAAGAAACGTTCCCGGCGTCTGTTCACGAGGACGCCCGGGAAGCCGCCGGGGATGTCCAGCACTTCTTGCCGTTCCGAACTTCTTGCCGTTCCGATTTCACGTCCCGAGGAGCCGAGCCCCGCATGACCAGGCGTCACGCTTGCGCCCTGCTGGCGGCCTTCACCGCCCTGATAATCGCCGTCAGCGCCGGCATATACGTCGCGGCACGCCAGGCGAGTGCCCGCGCCGAGGCCCGGGACACCGACCTGTCCGCCGGCCGCGCGCCCCACAACCCGGCCGCCCCGGCCTCCACCGGCACCTGGGTCGGCAGCTGGGCCGCCGCGCCCTCCGGCGCCGAGCCGGGCACCGAACTGACGGGGATCGCCGGACGGTCCGTCCGCAACGTCGTGCACACCAGCGCCGGCGGTACCGCCGCACGGGTGACCCTCTCCAACCACTACGGCCGCCAGCCGCTCCTCGTCACCTCCGCCTCGGTCGCCGTCGCCGCCCGGGACGACAGCGCCGAGGCCGCGGCCGGCACCCTGCGCCCGCTGACCTTCTCCGGCGGCCGCACCGTGACCGTCCCGCCCGGCGGGCAGGTGGTCAGCGACGCGGTGGCCCTGCGGGTGCCCGCCGACAGCGACCTGCTGATCACCACCTACTCCCCCACCCCCTCCGGCCCGGTCACCTACCACCGGCAGGCCCGGCAGACCTCCTACCTCGCCACCGGCGACCACGTCCTCGACCCGCAGGGCGCCGCCTACACCGACCGCTCGACGTACTGGCGCTACGTCACCGCCCTCGACGTCCTCAGCAAGGACGCGCGCGGCACCGTCGTGGTCATCGGCGACTCCCTCACCGACGGCGTCACCTCCACCCCCGACAGCGACCGGCGCTGGACCGACGTCCTCGCCGACCGCCTGAACCACCGCTACGGCGTCGCCAACGCCGGCATCAGCGGCAACCAGCTCCTCACCGACGGCTACGGCCGGCCCGCCGACAGCCCCAGCGGCCTCGGCCGCTTCCAGCGGGACGCGCTGTCACGGCCCAACACCAAGGTGATCGTCGTGGCGCTCGGCATCAACGACATCCTCCGCGACCCCGACGGCACTCCCGACCCGGCCGCCCTCACCGAGGGCATGCGCGCGCTGGTGGCCCGCGCGCACGCGCGGAACATCCCCGTGGTCGGCGCGACCCTCATGCCGTTCCAGGGCCACATCGGCTACGACGGCATCCGGGAGACCGCCCGTCAGGCCGTCAACGCGGAGATCCGCGGCGGCGGCGTCTTCGACGCGGTCCTCGACTTCGACAAGGCCCTGCGCGACCCCTACGCCCCCCAGCGCCTCGCCGAACAGTTCGACTCCGGCGACCACCTCCACCTCAACGACGCCGGCTACCGCCGCATGGCCCAGCACTTCGACCTCTCCACCCTCGACCCGGACCACACGGCACGACTCTGACGGCACCGCGGCCTTCGCCCGTCGGGCGTAACCGTCCGACAACCGGTTCGTTGATCCGTGCGAACGCCGCGCACACGCGCGGCCGGACCGGAGGCGAGCCCATGCCGGTGGCCCGGATCAGCGACGAGGCCCTGCGGGAGGCCGCCCGCGCGTCGCGGACACTGACGGAGGCGTTGGAGCGGCTGGGGGTGGAGCCGCGCGGCGGAAGCCGGAACTACCTGCGCGCCCGCATGCGCCAACGGGGGATCGACACCTCGCACTTCGACCGGGAGGTGAAGTGGTCGAGGGATGTCCTGCAGGAAGCCGTGTCCGCGTCGCGCACCATGGCCGAGGTTCTGCTGCGGCTCGGGCTCGACCGGGTGGGCGGCAACCACACATACATCAGCCGCCGCCTGCGCCTGTACGGCATCGACACCTCCCACCTCGACCGCTCCTCGCACCGCCCGGCGCGAGTACCGGGGCAGCGGCACCCCGACTGGCCGTTGGTGCTGCAGGAGCCGCAGGTGGCGCGCAGGATCGACAGCGGCAAACTGCGCAAGGCGATGAAGGCCGCCGGCACACCGGAGCATTGCGCCGCCTGCGGGAATCCCGGCGCCTGGGAGGGAGAGCCGCTCAAGCTGGAGGTGGACCACGTCAACGGCGACTGGCGCGACAACCGGCTGCGGAACCTCCGCTTCCTCTGCCCCAACTGCCACGCGACCACGGACACCTACCGGGGTCGTGCACGAGGCAGGGGGAGGACGTCCGCAGGATGACGACAGCGACCCTGTACACGCGAGCCAGGCTGGCCGAGGCCGCCAAACGCTGCGCCGGCATGGACGAGGTCATCGCTCTCCTCGCCCCGCGGCCCACTCGAATCTCGGGCGTTACCTCAAGAGACGCTTCGCCCACTTCGGCATCGACATCTCGCACTTCACGGATCGTCGGCACGTCGTGCGGACCGCCCCGGCGGGGTTGGCGACTGCGGTGGACGGGTCGGCCTCCCGTGCGGAACTGCTGCGCCGTCTCGGCCTGCCCGACACCACCACCACGCGCCGACGGCTGCGCACCTGGCTCGAGGAGGCGGGGCTGTCCACCGCCCATTTCCTGGGGGAGGCTCACCGGAGAGGCCGGCCGGGGACGACGAATCCGAAGCTGAGCGCCGAGGAGATCCTCGTCCTCCACGACCGCGGCTACCGGACGAAGACCTATCTGCTGCGTCGCGCGCTTGCGGAGATCGGTGTCCCTGAGAGATGCGCCCGGTGCGGCACGGGGCCCGAGTGGCGGGGCAAGCCCATGACCCTGGAAGTCGACCACGTCAACGGGGACCGGCTCGACGACCGCCGGGAGAACCTGCGGCTCCTGTGCCCGAACTGTCACGCCTTGACCGCCACATGGTGCCGGGGGCCTGTGCGACAACGGTCCTAGTCAAGCCTCTGCCAACAGGTACCATGAGCTGCCACGCGGCCGTGGCGAAATTGGCAATACGCGCGGCGTTTAGGTCGCCGTGGGCGAAAGCCCGTGTGGGTTCGAGTCCCACCGGCCGCACAGGGTGAACGGCCCGCGCACCGGAACGCTTCGGTGCGCGGGCCGTTCCGCGTTTCCTCAGCCCAGCAGTTCCCGTACCACCGGCGCGAGCTCCCGGAAGGCCTTGCCGCGGTGGCTGATGGCGTTCTTCTCGTCGGCGGTCAGCTCCGCGCAGGTGCGGGTCTCGCCAAGGGGCTGGAGGACCGGGTCGTAGCCGAAGCCGCCCGAGCCCGCCGGGGCGAAGCGCAGGGTGCCCTCGAGACGGCCCTCGACGACGCGTTCGGTGCCGTCGGGGAGCGCGAGGGCGGCGGCGCAGGCGAAGTGGGCGGCCCGGTGCTCCTCGGCGATGTCGGAGAGCTGCGCGAGGAGCAGGTCCAGGTTGGCGCGGTCGTCGCCGTGCCGGCCGGCCCAGCGCGCGGAGAAGATGCCGGGGGCGCCGTTCAGGACGTCGACGCACAGGCCCGAGTCGTCGGCGACGGCGGGCAGACCGGTCGCCCGCGCCAGCGCGTGCGCCTTGAGCAGCGCGTTCTCGGCGAAGGTGACGCCGGTCTCCTTGACGTCGGGGACCTCGGGGAACTCCTCGGCGCCGACGAGTTCGTGCGCGAGCCCCGCCTCGGCGAGGATGGCGCGGAGTTCGGTGATCTTCCCGGCGTTGCGGGTGGCGAGAACGATGCGGGTCATGGGGTCCAGTATCGTCGCCGGCCGTCCGGGCCAGGGTCGTGGGGCGGCTAGGGCCTGTCCGGCGGATCTTGCCGTTCTAGCTGCCGGGTTCCTTTGTCACTGCCCTGAGCGGGGGCTGGTGCGTGCGGCTGCAAGGCGGAGGAGGGAGGCGACGCGGAGCGTCGTCGAGTGACGACAACGCCGAAGGGGGCACCGCCCTGCTCGAGCGAAGCCGAGAGCTTGGGGGAGTGCGTGCCAGCCCCCGCGACCCACGTGCAAGGTCCGCCGGACAGGCCCTAGGCTCGGGGCATGTCTCGTATCGACGGCCGTACCCCCGACCAGCTCCGCCCGGTGACCATCGAGCGGGGGTGGAGCAAGCACGCGGAGGGCTCCGTCCTCGTCTCCTTCGGCGACACCAAGGTGTTCTGCACCGCCTCGGTGAACGAGGGCGTGCCGCGCTGGCGCAAGGGCAGCGGCGAGGGCTGGGTCACCGCGGAGTACTCGATGCTGCCGCGCGCCACGAACACCCGTGGCGACCGGGAGGCGGTCAAGGGCCGCATCGGCGGCCGGACGCACGAGATCAGCCGGCTGATCGGCCGTTCGCTGCGCGCGGTGATCGACTACAAGGCGCTGGGCGAGAACACGATCGTGCTGGACTGCGACGTGCTGCAGGCCGACGGCGGCACCCGGACCGCGGCGATCACCGGCGCGTACGTGGCGCTGGCGGACGCGGTGTCCTGGGCGCAGGGGAAGAAGCTGGTGAAGGCCGGGCGGCAGCCGCTGACCGGCACGGTGTCGGCGGTGTCGGTGGGCATCGTGGCCGGGGTCCCGCTGCTGGACCTCTGCTACGAGGAGGACGTGCGCGCCGAGACGGACATGAACGTGGTGTGCACCGGCGACGGCCGTTTCGTCGAGGTGCAGGGCACCGCGGAGGCCGAGCCGTTCGCCCGGGAGGAGCTGAACGCGCTGCTGGACCTGGCGGTGGCGGGTTGCGGCGACTTGGCGGCGGCCCAGCGGGCGGCGCTGGAGGCCACCCTCTGAATCACCCTCCCGGGTGACCCGGGACGGAACTTCGGCGTGCCGTCGTGCGTCCTGACTGGTGGGGACGTACGGCGGCCGTCGTGCGTCGCGGCCCCCACGAAACAGGAGGACCGGTTTCCATGTCTGTTCCGGCGGCTCGTGCCGCGAAGAGGGTTCCCGTGGCGGTGGCCGCGGTGGCGGTGGCGGCTCTGCTGACCACCGGCTGCGACGCGGTGTCCACCGCGCTGGACTGCGCGCGGACGGCCACGGCCATAGCCGACAGCGTCGCCGAGCTCCAGCAGGCGGTGGACGCGGCGGCCAACGACCCGACGCAGCTCGAGGAGTCGCTGGCGTCGATCGACCGGAACCTGGACGAGCTCGGCGACTCCACGGGTGACGCCGACGTCGGCAAGGCGGTCGACGACCTGCGGGCCGGGGTGGACCAGGTGCAGAAGTCGGTCGAGGCCGGGGACGCGACGCCCGACGTCTCACCGATCACCGACGCCTCCGCCGAGCTGACCAAGGTCTGCACGCCCTGACGCGCTGACGCCCTGACCGGCACAGGCACGGGCACGGCGGCGCGGCTGTGACCGCGTGACCGCGTGACCGCTCGCGGCGGCGGGGCTCAGATCTCGTAGACCGCGCCGGCCTTGGCCAGCTCGACCGGCCCGGGGTAGGCGGCCGCGGCGGCGGCAAGGTTGGCCTGCGGGTCGGTCCAGGGCGCGATGTGCGTGAGGACCAGCCGGCGGGCCCCGGCGCGGGCTGCGGCCTCGCCGGCCTGGCTGCCGCTGAGGTGGAGGTCGGGGATCTCGTCCCGGCCGTCGATGAACGCGGCCTCGCAGAGGAAGAGGTCGGTGTCCCGGGCCAGTTCCTCCAGCGCGGGGAACGGCCCGGTGTCGCCGGAGTAGGTGAGCGACCTGCCGTCGTGCTCCACGCGGATGCCGTACGCCTCGACGGGGTGCGCCATCAGCTCGGTGTGCACGGTGAAGGGGCCGATCTCGAAGGTGCCGGGCTTGACCGTGTGGAAGTCGAACACCTCGCTCATCGAGCTGGCCGAGGGCGTGTCGGCGTGCGCGGTGGTCAGGTGGTGCTCGGTGCCCTCGGGGCCGAAGACCGGGAGGGGTTCGCAGCGGCCTCCGTCGGGCCGGTAGTACCGGACCACGAAGTAGGCGCACATGTCGATGCAGTGGTCGGCGTGGAGGTGGCTGAGGAAGATCGCGTCCAGGTCGTACAGGCCGATGTGACGCTGCAGCTCGCCGAGGGCGCCGTTGCCCATGTCGAGGAGCAGCCGGAAGCCGTCGGCCTCGACGAGGTAGCTCGAGCAGGCCGATTCCTTGGAGGGGAACGACCCCGAGCAGCCGACGACGGTGAGCTTCATGGAGCGGGAACCTCCGTTGGCGGGCGGTGGGACGACGGGGCTCGTGCGGTCCGTCGAGACTAAGCCGCCGGGAGGCCCAAGGCTCCTCGCCGAGGCGCCGTTGTGGGGGAACTCACCTGCCTTGTCACCGGTTCGGCTGGTCGTGGGGCGCAAGGGGCGCATGGGGAGCGCACGACAGCGGCCGGCGCCCCCGCGAGGGGTGCGCCGGCCGCCGTGGACGGTGCGTGTGCGGTGGTGGCCCGCCGGGTCAGGCCCAGAGCTGGCCCTGCAGCGTCGCGACCGCCTCCTCGGTGGTGGCGGCGGTGTAGACGCCGGTGGACAGGTACTTCCAGCCGCCGTCCGCGACCACGAAGACGATGTCCGCGTCCTCGCCGGCCTTGACCGCCTTCCTGCCGACGCCGATGGCGGCGTGCAGGGCGGCGCCGGTGGAAATGCCCGCGAAGATGCCCTCGAACTGGAGCAGCTCCCGGGTGCGCACCACGGCGTCCTCGGAGCCCACCGAGAAGCGGGTGGTCAGCACGGAGGCGTCGTACAGCTCGGGGACGAAGCCCTCGTCGAGGTTGCGCAGGCCGTAGACCAGGTCGTCGTAGCGCGGCTCGGCGGCGACGATCCGGACGTCGGGCTTCTGCTCGCGCAGGTACCGGCCGACGCCCATCAGGGTGCCGGTGGTGCCGAGGCCCGCGACGAAGTGGGTGATGGAGGGGAGGTCGGTGAGGATCTCCGGGCCGGTGGTGGCGTAGTGGGCGCCCGCGTTGTCGGCGTTGCCGTACTGGTAGAGCATCACCCAGTCCGGGTGCTGCCCGGCGAGTTCCTTGGCCATCCGCACGGCGGTGTTGGAGCCGCCCGCGGCGGGGCTGGGGATGATCTCGGCGCCCCACATGCCCAGCAGGTCACGGCGCTCCTGCGAGGTGTTCTCCGGCATGACGCACACCATGCGGTAGCCCTTGAGCTTGGCCGCCATGGCGAGCGAGATGCCGGTGTTGCCGGAGGTGGGCTCCAGGATGGTGCAGCCGGGGGTGAGACGGCCGTCCTTCTCGGCCTGCTCGATCATGTGGAGCGCGGGGCGGTCCTTGATCGAGCCGGTCGGGTTGCGGTCCTCCAGCTTCGCCCAGATCCGGACGTTCTCGGACGGGGACAGCCGCGGCAGGCGCACCAGGGGGGTGTTGCCGACCGCGGCGATCGGGGAGTCGTAGCGCATGTCGCCTTCGACCCGGCCGCTCAGACCATTCCGCCGGCCACGGCCGGGAGGATGGTGACGTTGTCGCCGTCGGAGAGCTTGGTGTCGATGCCGTCCAGGAAGCGGACGTCCTCGTCGTTGAGGTAGACGTTCACGAAGCGGCGGAGCTGGTCGCCGTCCACGATGCGCGCCTGGATGCCCGGGTGGCGGGACTCGAGGTCCGTGATGAGGGCGCCGAGGGTGTCACCGGCGCCCTCGACGGCCTTCTGCCCGTCGGTGTACTGGCGGAGGATGGTGGGGATGCGGACCTCGATGGCCATGTCAGGGCTCCTGTCGGTGGTGGTGCGGCGGGGTGGCGGTGCGGTGGGCTCCGGCCGGTGGCGCGGGGCGGAGCGGCGGCCCGGGCAGGCCGGGCCGCCCGGCCGCCCGTGGACGGCCACGCGCGGTCAGCGCGGACAGAGGGCGCTGTTCAGGCGGCACAGGTCGACGTGCAGCCGCGCCACGAGCAGAGTGCCCGGCGTCTTCTCGCTCACGTCGTGGGAAACCATGCGGTCATCGTATCGATTCCCGGGGTCCGTACGGACAGGGCGTCTCGGCCTGTGGATGGCCCGCCCGGCATGCGGACACGGCCCGCATGCCGGGACACTTCCGCACGGTTCCGCAGGTCAGGCGGCCGGGTAGGCGTCGACGACCTGGACGGGCTCCTCGGTGACCTCGCCCTCGACGATGCGGAACGACCGGAACTGGAAGTCCCCGAGGCCGTCGGCGTCGGCCGTGGAGACCAGGACGTAGTGGGCGCCGGGTTCGTTGGCGTAGGAGATGTCGGTGCGCGACGGGTAGGCCTCGGTGGCCGTGTGGGAGTGGTAGATCACGACCGGTTCCTCGTCGCGGTCGTCCATCTCCCGGTAGAGCTTCAGCAGGTCCTGGCTGTCGAACTCGTAGAAGGTGGGCGAGCGGGCCGCGTTCAGCATGGGGATGAAGCGCTCGGGCCGGCCGGAACCCACCGGCCCGGCGACGACGCCGCACGCCTCGTCGGGGTGGTCCCGGCGGGCGTGCTCGACGATCTGGTCCACGAGGGCCTGGGTGATGGTCAGCATGGCGGCAGGATATGTCGTACCGGTACGCCGACGGCCCCGCCCTCTCGCTTGGCGAGACGGCGGGGCCGGGATGCGGGACGGACGGGTCGGTCCGGACGGGGTCGGGTCAGCCGACCTTGTCCGGCGTGACGTCGCGGCGCTGAGTGACCTCGGGCGAGCGGGTCTTCAGGACCAGCCAGCCGATGCCGAGCGCGACGGCCCAGCCGGCCATCACGTAGAGGCAGATCCGGGCGTTGGAGTCCAGCGCGATCATCACGGTCACCATCAGCAGGAAGGCGATGGCGATCCAGCTGCAGACCGAGCCGCCCGGGGCCGGGAAGGACGAGGCGGGGACACGGCCGGCGACGACGGCGCGGCGGTAGAGCACGTGGCTGATGCAGATCATCAGCCAGGTCCAGATGCCGGCCGCGGTGGCGACGGAGGTGACGTAGCCGAAGGCCTTCTCCGGGACGACGTAGTTCAGGACCACGCCGATGCCCATCAGCAGCACCGAGACGCCGATGCCGACGGCCGGCGTCTTGGTGGAGGACAGCCTGGTGAAGACCTTGGGGGCCTCGCCGTTGTCCGCCAGGGTGCGCAGCATGCGGCCGGTGGAGTACATGCCGGAGTTGCAGGAGGACAGGGCGGCGGTGAGCACCACGAAGTTGACGATGGCCGCGCCGGCCGGGATGCCGATCTTGGCGAAGGCGGCGACGAACGGGCTCACGTCGGGCGCGAACTCGGTCCACTTGACCACGCACAGGATGACGGTCAGGGCGCCGACGTAGAAGAGGGCGATGCGCCAGGGCAGGGTGTTGATCGCCTTGGGCAGGGTCTTCTCGGGGTTCTCCGACTCGCCGGCGGTGACGCCGACCAGCTCGACCGCCAGGTAGGCGAACATGACGCCCTGGAGGGTCATCAGCGACGAGCCGATGCCGTTGGGGAAGAAGCCGTCGAAGGCCCAGAGGTTGGACACGTGGGCGGTGTCACCGGCGGCGCTGAAGCCGAAGGTCAGCACGCCGAGGCCGATCACGATCATGCCGATGATGGCGGTGACCTTGACCATGGAGAACCAGAACTCGATCTCGCCGAAGAGCTTGACGGAGATCAGGTTGGCGCCGAAGAGGACGACCAGGAAGACCAGTGCGGAGACCCACTGCGGGATCTCCGGGAACCAGTAGTGGATGTAGATGGCGGCGGCCGTGAGCTCGGCCATGCCGGTGACCACCCACATCAGCCAGTAGGTCCAGCCGGTGAAGTAACCGGCGAACGGGCCGACGAACTCGCGGGAGTACTCCGCGAAGGAGCCCGAGACGGGGCGGTAGAGCAGGAGCTCGCCGAGCGCCCGCATGATGAAGAAGATGATCACGCCGGCGAGGGCGTACATCAGGATCAGGGAGGGGCCGGCCTTGGCGATGTTCGCCCCGGCTCCCAGGAACAGGCCGACGCCGATGGCGCCGCCGATGGCGATCATCTGGACCTGACGGCTGCCGAGCCCTCGCTCGTACCCCTCCTCGGGGGCGTCGCCGCGCACGGCCTCACTGCCGTCGTGGTTGCTCGCGACCTGCGATGAGGTCATGGTGGTGCGCCTTTCTCCAAAGCACCGGCCCGCCGCGCGTCGTCGTCGACGCGATGCCGGGGCCGGGTGGTACCGCGCCCCGTGGGGGCGGATGGGGGGAGGTGTTCTGCCTACCGGCGGTCGGCCGGTGTGGCGGCGCCCCCCGGCGGGCTGGGGTGGCGCCCGCCGGGGGAAGAAGTCGTACCCAAGGTAAAGAGGCCGGGCCGAACAAGCTGTGGCGAACCGCACAGAAATCGACGCGACATGCCCGATTTGCTCCACATTCGACTGTTGTGGCGCCGCGTCCGGTCATCAGATTTGACCGTCCGTTTAACGAACAAGAGCACGTTGACGTGCGCCGACGACGCTTCCGGGAACGCCTCGGCCCCGGCTCCCGCCGACCGCGGTGCGGGTCGGCGGGAGCCGGGGCCGAAGGGGGTGACGCGGAGGTCAGACCGTCTTGGTGAGTTCCGGGCCGTCGGCGGCCACGTGCGGGTCCGGCTCGCCGGCGTCGCGGCGGCGGGCGTACTCCAGGAACCGGGTCAGCTCCTTCTTCACCGTCGGCACCATCAGGTAGAGACCGATGATGTTGAAGACGGCCAGCATGAACAGCACCGCGTCGGCCAGGTCGAACAGGGCCTGCAGGGTCAGCAGCGAGCCCGCGGCCGCGAGGACCGCGTAGATGACCCGGAAGACCGTGCGGCTGGCCCTGGAGTGGCCGAAGAGGTGCACCCACGCCTTCTCGCCGTAGTAGCCGTAGGTCAGCGCGGTGGAGAGCGCGAACAGGACGACGGCCACGGTCAGCACGTAGGGGAACCACGGCATGACGGTCGCGAACGCGTCCGAGGTGATCACCACGCCGCCCTCGCCCTCGCCGGCCTGCGCCGCGGCCCAGGAGGCCGGGTTGGCGACCACGATGGTCAGGGCGGTCATGGCACAGATGATCACGGTGTCGACGAACGGCTCCAGCAGGGCGACCAGGCCCTCGCTGGCGGGGTGCTTGGTCTTGACCGCGGAGTGGGCGATCGGGGCGGTGCCCAGACCGGCCTCGTTGGAGAACGCGGCCCGCTTGAAGCCGGCGATCAGCGCGCCGATCACACCACCGACGACGCCCTCGGCGCTGAACGCGGAGGAGAAGATCTCGACGATCGCGCCCGGCACCGCGCCGGCGTTGACGGCCAGGACCGCGAGGCAGCCGAGGATATAGATGATCGCCATGGCGGGGACCAGCTTGGTGGTGACGTTGGCCAGGGACTTCACGCCGCCCAGCAGCACCAGCGCGATCAGCGCGGCGATGACCACGCCGAAGATCAGGGCGCCGCCCGGGGAGGCCATGAAGCCGTCCTCGCCGCCGGTGACGTTGGCGATCTGGCTGTGCGCCTGGTTGACCTGGAGCAGGTTGCCGCCGAAGAAGCCGAAGAAGAGGACCATGATCGCGGCCAGCACGCCGAGGACCTTGCCCAGCTTGGCCCCGAGGGAGCCCGCGCCGAACCGGTCGGCGAGGCCGCGCGGCAGGTACTGCATCGGACCGCCGGAGACGGTGCCGTCCTCGTGGATCACCCGGTACTTCACACCGAGGGTGACCTCGACGAACTTGGTGGCCATACCGAGCAGGCCGCAGACCATCATCCAGAAGGCGGCGCCCGCGCCGCCGATGGTGACGGCGACCGCGACACCGGCGATGTTGCCGAGACCCACGGTGGCCGAGACGGCGGCGGTCAGGGCCCCGAAGTGGCTGACCTCGCCCTCGGCGTCCGCGTCGTCGTACTTGCCGCGCACCACGCGCAGCGCCAGCTTGAACTTCCTGATCTGGATCAGGCCGAACCAGCCGGTGAAGACCAGCCCCGCGACGACCAGCCAGGCGACGATCAGCGGAAGCTCCGCCCCGGCCACCGGCACGGAGTAGAAGACGACTTCGCCCAGCCAGGTGGCCAGCGGGGAGACGACGCTGTTGACGCCGTCCTCGATGGTGGACGTGAAGGACTCGAATGACATCTGGGTACCTCGGTTGGCGCGGAGCCGCCGCGGACCCGGGGTCGGGAACCGGCGGACGTGCTGGGGAGCGTGCGTGAGCGTCGATTGCCCGTTCGCGATGATGCAAAGGTGGTGCGCTCCTGGCGGGTACGGCCAGGTCTCCGGGCCGGCGAGGGGTGATGCCATGGCCAGGAGTTGGCAGTTTGTAACACAGAAGCCGACCGGAATGTGTGACTCAGGTCACGCGGCGGTACCGCAAAACGCCCCCACCGGGTGAAAGGTGGGGGCGTGTGATGTGATCGTTATGCGGACAGACCCGTCCGGAGACCGGACGCGGCGCGGGCGCCGGTCAGCCGGTGAGGGTCTCGACGAGGCTCTCCTGGAGCCCTCCGATCCAGAGGTAGGCCATCACCAGCGGCTTGCGCTCGTCGGTGTCGGGGAGGCGGTAGAGGATCTCGCCGTCCTCCTCGTCGGTGATGTCCAGCCGGGCGGCGATGGCCAGGCGGATGTCATTGAGCGCCTTCAGCCACCGGACGGCCCGCTCGGGGGTGAGCTTGAGGACCCCCCCGCCCGCGCCGCCGCCGGCCTCGACGGTCAGCTCGTCGAGGCCACGGATCACCGCCAGGGCGTCCTCGCGCTTGCCGGCCCGCAGGTCGTTCTCGGTGTAGCGGCGGAACTCCGAGGAGTGGGCGCGCGCCTCCTCGGCCTGCTCGGCGGTGTCGGGGAACACCGACGGGTCGGTGTAGGCGTCCGGGAAGAGCCTCCGCAGCACCGGGTCGGAGGGCGGCTCGCTGGGGCCGTCGGCGAAGAGCTCGGCGAGCGGGTCGGCGGAGGCGTCCTCGGCGGGGCCGGGGCCGATCAGCTCCAGGAGCTGGGCGGCCAGCGACCGGATGATCGAGATCTCGACGTCGTCGAGCGCGACGGCCGCGCCGCCGCCGGGAAGCGGTTCGAAGGTTCCGGGCATGGGTGGCAGATCTTTTCGGCTCGGCGGGCGGTCGGTCCGGACTACTTCCGGTCCTGCTGGAGGGTGGCCCACAGACCGTAGCCGTGCATGGCCTGCACGTCGCGCTCCATCTCCTCGCGGGAGCCGCTGGAGACCACCGCCCGGCCTTTGTGGTGGACGTCCATCATCAGCTTGGTGGCCTTGTCCTTCGAGTACCCGAAGTACGTCTGGAAGACGTAGGTCACGTAGCTCATGAGGTTGACCGGGTCGTTGTGCACGATCGTGACCCAGGGGACGTCCGGCTCCGGCACGGCGTAGGCATCCTCGGCCGGCTCGGTGCGTTCGGTTTCCATGGGCGCGGGAGCGGGTGACGTCACAACAACCATGCTGCCACCACCGGTGGGTACCCGCACGGACCGGGTCCCGGGGTCGGCGTGGGGCCCGGCCCGGACAGTAATCGTCAAATTGACGAAATGGGGGTAGCATCGGGGTCATGAACACAGCGGAGCTTGGGCTGCCGGTGGACGTGCCGTCGACGGCACTTTTCACCGACCACTACGAGTTGACCATGCTGCAGGCCGCCCTCCAGGGCGGAACGGCCGGGCGGCGTTCGGTCTTCGAGGTCTTCACCCGGCGTCTGCCGGCGGGCCGCCGGTACGGCGTGGTCTGCGGCACCGGCCGCGTGCTGGACGCGGTGAGGAACTTCCGGTTCGACGAGAGCCAGCTCGCCTTCCTCCGGGAACGCGGCGTCGTCGACGGGCCGACGCTGGAGTGGCTGTCGCAGTATCGGTTCTCCGGCGACATCTGGGGCTACCCGGAGGGCGAGGTCTACTTCCCGGGCTCCCCGGTGCTGCGGGTGGAGGGCACCTTCGCCGAGTGCGTGATGCTGGAGACGGTGATCCTGTCCATCCTGAACCACGACTCCGCGATCGCGGCCGCGGCCTCCCGGATGGCCGCGGCGGCCGGTGACCGCCCGCTGATGGAGATGGGCGCCCGCCGCACCCACGAGCTGGCCGCGGTGGCCGCCTCGCGGGCCGCCTACGTCGGCGGCTTCTCCTCCACCTCGGACCTGGCCGCCGGTTTCCGCTACGGCATCCCCACCATCGGCACCAGCGCGCACGCCTTCACCCTGGTCCACGACACCGAGCGCGACGCCTTCACCGCCCAGGTCGACTCGCTGGGCCGCGGCACCACGCTCCTGGTGGACACCTACGACGTCGCCGAGGCAGTCGCCCTGGCCGTGGAGGTGGCCGGGCCGGAGCTGGGCGCGGTGCGCATCGACTCCGGCGACCTGCTCCTGGTCGCGCACCGGGTGCGCCAGCAGCTCGACGAGCTGGGCGCGGAGAAGACCCGGATCGTGGTGACCTCGGACCTCGACGAGTACGCCATCGCCTCGCTGGCCGCCGCGCCGGTGGACGCCTACGGCGTGGGCACCCAGCTGGTGACCGGTTCCGGGCACCCGACCGCCTCGATGGTCTACAAGCTGGTCGCCCGCGCCACCTCCGACGACCCCGGGGCCCCGATGGAGCCGGTGGCCAAGCGGTCGACCGGCGGCAAGCAGACCGTGGGCGGACGGAAGTGGGCCGCACGCCGGTTCGACGCGTACGGCGTCGCGGAGGCGGAGGTGATCGGTACGGGCGAGGTTCCGGCGGAGCTCGCCGGCCACCAGCTGCTGGTGGAGCTGGTCCGCGGGGGCGAGGTCGTGGGCCGTGAGCCGCTGGAGGCGGCGCGTGACCGCCACGCCGCGGCGCGGGGCTCGCTGCCGATGTCCGCCACCCAGCTCTCCCGCGGGGAGCCGGTCATCGCGACCGAGTACCTCGCCTGACGGGGTGCGGCGGGCACGGACGCGGGGTATGCAGCCGTCGTCGGTCAATGCCGTCGTCGGCGGGCGTTCATCGTCTTTTCACTGTTCCGAGGATGAGGATCGAAGGGTAGGTGCGGGGTCATGCGTCGAGCGTTGATCGTGGTGGACGTGCAGAACGACTTCTGCGAGGGGGGCAGCCTGGCGGTGCAGGGGGGCGCGGACGTCGCAGCGGCGATCACCGAGCTGATCGGGCAGGCCGCGCAGGCCGGGGCGTACCAGCACGTGGTGGCCACGCGTGACCACCACATCGCGCCGGGCGGTCACTTCGCGGACGACCCGGACTTCGTGGACTCCTGGCCGGCGCACTGCGTGGCCGGGACCGAGGGCGTCGGCTTCCACCCGAACTTCGCGCCCGCCGTCACCTCGGGGGCGGTGGACGCCGTCTTCGACAAGGGCGCGTACGCGGCCGCCTACAGCGGGTTCGAAGGGGCGGACGAGAACGGGGTGGGCCTCGCGGAGTGGCTGCGCTCGCGGGAGATCGAGGAGGTCGACGTGGTGGGCATCGCCACGGACCACTGCGTGCGGGCGACGGCGCTGGACGCGGTGAAGGCGGGGCTGCGGGCCAAGGTCCTGCTGCCGCTCACGGCGGGGGTCGCCCGGGAGACCACGGACCGGGCGCTGGCCGAGCTGCGTGACGCGGGCGTCGACCTCACGGGCGACCCGGTGGTCGCCGGGCGCTGAGCCCACCGCCCGCCTCCCGCTCCCGCTCCCCCGCGACCCGGCCGCGCCGCTCGGGTCCTCGCTGCTCGGGCCCGCCGCGCCCTCGGGCCCCGGCCGCGCCGCTGAGGCAGGCCGCGCCGCTCAGGCCCAGGCCGGCGGGCGGCCCAGGAGGGTGCGGATCGGGTGCCAGGGGTGGTAGGCGGCGTCCGGGGCGGCGGGGGCCTCGCGCCATATCAGGCCGTCGGGGTGGTGCAGCACCGCGGTGACCTCGTCCGGGGTGGGCGGCGCGGCGTTCCCGCGCAGGTAGACCGCCCGCAGCCCCAGGTTCCGCAGCCGGGTGAGCGCCCGCGCCCGGTTCCCGGCGTGCACCAGCACCCGGACCCGTACGCCCCTCACGTCGGGGCGCGGCAGCGTCAGGGCGACCACCACGCTGCCGCTCGGCAGCCGGACGAATCCTGAGGACATGACGATGCCTCCCGTCGACGGACGAAACTTTCGATGGGAGGCATCTCAACACGTCCGGCGGCGCCCCCGCCAGGGGAACGCCGCCGAACATACTCCTACCTGCGACTACGCAGCTGTGACCGAGGCAACTCGGTCGGCTACTTCGCCGCCGGGCCCACCTTGACCGTGATCGTGGAGCCGTCCTTGGACTGCTTCACGAGCTCGATCCGGGTGTTGGTGTCGGTGATCTTGACACCGGCCTGCGGGTTGGCCTCGTCGTAGTAGTCGTTCTTCGAGTCGTCGAAGACGGGCACGCCGCGCAGCGACGGAACCCGGACCGGGACGCCGGCCTTGTGCAGGGTCATGCCGGTGGTCGGCTTCAGGCTGAACGGAGAGTCGTAGGCCTGGATCCGGTTCCGCATGAGGGTGCCGTCCGTCCAGCGCAGCGGCTCGGGGTGGGCGTCGACCGGAAGGATCAGGCCCGTGCCCGCGTGCTGGCTGAGGTTGTTGTCGCCCTGGGAGGTGTCCCACTTCCAGATCAGCATGCCGGTCTGGTACGCGTAGTGCTCGACCCAGTCGGGACGGGTGTTCGAGAAGCCGAAGTTGTACGGGCCGACCTTGAGGGTCTTGTCGTACGAGACGTGCTGACGGTTCTCGACGATGTAGTACTGCGGGTACGAGTCGGTGAAGCTGCCACCCACCCGGGAGAACCCGTCGGCGGTCCAGCCGGCCGCCTCGGTCTCGGCGTCGTCGGCGAAGAGCGACGTCCCGTCCGCGGTGATCGCGATGCTGTCGACGGCCAGACCCGGGCGGGTCAGGCCACCGTCGGTGGCGTAGCGGAACCGGAGCTGGACGCTCTTGCCGGCGTACGCGTCGAGCGAGTACACGAACGACGACGTCGTGGTGACCACACCGTGCAGCGCCGGGGCGCCGCTGCCGTCACGCGGGACCGGCTGGCCCTCCATGGTGCCGTCGATCGGCTTGAAGTTGGCTCCGCCGTCCGTCGAGACCTCGACGTAGGCGTAGTCGTAGTCCTGCTCGATGTCGTACTGGCCCTCGAAGGTGAGGGACGCCGACGTCCGGCCGGTCAGGTCCACCGTGCGGGTGAGCGTGTTGCGCAGGTCGTCGCCCTTGCCGCTCCACCACTGCTTCTCGCCCTGGGCGGGCGGGAAGACCTCGGTGGTGACTTCCTTCTCGGGAAGCTCGACGATCAGCGCCTGGTCGTCCTTGGTGTTGTACGCCTGGACGCCCAGCTTGGTCTTCGAGACGGACTTCGAGTCGACCAGCTTGTAGTCCAGCCAGCCCAGCTGCAGCTTGTCCCAGGCGTTCATGTCGCCGGGGAGGTTGCCGATCTGGCCGTCACCGGTGCCGAGCCAGGAACCGGACGACATCAGCGTCCAGAACCCGGTGGAGTTCTCGCCGCCGTTGGTGTCGTAGTGGTCCGGCAGACCGAGGTCGTGCCCGTACTCGTGCGCGAAGACACCGAGGCCGCCGTTCTCCGGCTGGATGGTGTAGTCGCCGACCCAGATGCCGGTGTCACCGATCTGGGTGCCGCCGAGCTTGTTGGACTCCGGGCCGGTGCGGCCGGCGTCGGTGCCGAACGCGTACCAGCGGTGCGCCCAGATGGCGTCCTCGCCCTGCGCGCCGCCACCGGCGGACTCGTCCTCGCCGGCGTGCACGACCTGGAAGTGGTCGATGTAGCCGTCGGCCTCGTTGAAGTCGCCGTCACCGTCGTGGTCGTAGCGGTCCCACTGGTCGTACTCGGCCAGCCGGGCCTTGAGCTCGGCGGTGCTCGCGCCCTTCGCGGACTCGGACGCGAACCAGGCGTTCAGACCGTCCTGCACCGCGTTCCAGGCGCAGGGGTCGCACAGGTTCGAGCCGTAACGGGCCTCGTTGTACGGCACCTTGACCCAGTCGGTGACCTCGCCGTCGACCGAGTAACGACCGGACGACTGCTTCTCGTAGTACGTCTTGAGGGACTCGCCCTCGCCGAAGTACAGGTCCTCGAAGTGCTTCTGGTTGTAATCGGCCTTCCAGTCGGTCGAGTTGTCCTTCGACCGGTCCGGCTCGGCGATCTTGTTGTGCAGCGGACCCGGGGTGCCGCCGTACGTGGGGTGGATCTGGTCGCCGAACTCGACCAGGACGGTGAAGATCTTGTCGGTCTTCTCCCGGCCCAGCTCGACGTACTTGCTCTTGCCCTTCTTGCTGTCGAGCTTGACGACCTTGGAGTCGCCCTTCTTCTCGACAGTGGCCTCGCCGGCCAGGACCTTGTTGAGGGCCTCCTCCTTCTTGGCCTCCTGACTCTTGGTCAGCGGACCGTCGAAGTTGTGCTCCCTGTGCTCGCCCTTGTGGTGCGAGTCGGCCTTCACCGTGGTGGCGACGCCCTCGTCGGGCACGGCCACGGCGATCGCCGAGAGGCCCGCGGAGGCCGTTGCCAGGGCAACGGTCGTCGCGGCCACTCGAAGCGCCCATCTGGATGCCACTTGAATTCCTCCCCCGCGTCCCGCGACGCGCGTAGAGAGACGTCCTGAGTACGGAGTACTGAGACCTGCGATTTGGGCAGGCAGGAGTCGCGCGCGGTGATACGCGTGTGTCAAGTGAGAACATTTGACCGGAGGTTCGGGGGAAAAACCAGACCTTGACTTGTCGTGTTCACCTCGTGTAACCGGTCGCCCGTTCGGGCGTGTGTGCGCTGTGCGTGCAGGCGTGTGCCTGCGTGCGCCCCCCGGTGCACCGGCCCGTCGGGGTGTGCCGCGCTTGCCCGGCAGGTGGCTCGGGCATGTGCCTCGCAGAGGTTGTTCCCCGCGCAGGCAAGCCCCCAGCCACCCCCGTCCCGAGGACACGATTGCCATGGCCCGTCCGTCCATGACTCGCCCCGTGACCCCGTCCGCCGCCCGACTGGTCCGTGGGACCGGCGTGGCCGTGCTGGCCACGATCGCGCTGCTGGCGCTGACCGGAGCCGCCTCGCCGCCCGCGGTCGCGCTGGTCGCGGTGGCGTCGCTCGCGCTCGGAGTGCTCGCCGCCCTGGTACCCGGGCAGGGCGGACGCGGCCATCAGGGTCGCGTTCCGGCCACCGGAGGGAACACGGCGGACGCCGCGCGGCATCGTGAGCCCGCGCGGCGCTGAACTCCCCCCGCTCCGTCAGCCGTTGTCGGTGCTGACCACCACGGTCTTGGCCGCCTTGTCGTGCAGGCCCTGCTTGTAGGGCTTGTCGAAGAAGCTCCAGCCGCCGGCGACCGCGATCCACAGGCAGGCGCAGCAGAAGGCGAACGGCACCCAGAGCACCGCCGCGCGCAGCAGCGAGGTGACCATCGAGGGGGTGCTGCCGTCGTCGAGGTTGGCGACGCGCAGCTTGAAGAGCTTCTTGCCGAGGGTCTGGCCGGTGCGCGCGGTCATGATCGTGTCGTAGGCGACGTACAGGACCGCGATGACGATGTCGCGGATCCAGAACTTGGCGGCGTCCACGCGGTCCGCGCTGAACTCGTACTCGTCGACGTTCAGCGCCCAGGCGATCAGGCCGACGACCAGGCCGACCAGCACCATGTCGACGAGCCGGGCCAGCACCCGGCGCATGCTGTCCGCGAGCGGCGGCATCCCGGCGAGGGGGTCGGGCGCGGTGCCGCCGCCTCCGTAGGGGCCGCCGGGGCCGTAGTCACCGGTGGGGCCGTAGGGGCCGTGCGGGCCGCCGGGGGACGCGGGGCCGCCGGCGTCGTAGGGGCCGCCGGGGCCGGCGTTGCCCTGGGGGTGGGTGCCGCCCGGGGTACCGCCAGGGGGTTCGCCCGGGCTGCCGCCGGGGCTGTCGTAGGGGCTGCCGGAGCCGGACGGTCCGCCGGCCGGGCCCGCCGCGTCACCCGTGCCGGTGCCGCCCGCGCCGCCCGTGTCTCCGGTCGCGTCGCCCGAGGGCGGGCGCTTGCGGAACGGGTCGTCGTCGTCCGGGGGCGGCGGGGGCGGGACTTCGCTGCTCATGGCCCGAGTCGACCGCGCCCGCGCGGCGCGCGCATCCGGCGGGGGGCCGTCCGGGGGAGGTGGCCGCGTCGGGCGGGCGGGCCGGGCCGTTAGATTGGGCCCGTGCTCTCTCGCCTTCGCCACCTGTCGCGTCCCCGGGCCGCCGCCCTCTGCGCCCTGCCCGCCGCCGCGCTGATCGCGGTCGCGGCGCTCGCCCCGCTGCCGTTCACGGTGGCGCGGCCGGGCATGACCGCGGACGTCCTCGGCGAGCGGGACGGCCGCCCGGTGATCTCCGTCCGGGGCGCGCGCACGGCCGCCGTGGACGGGGAACTGCGGATGACCACCATCGAGGCGACCGGGCCGGACGCCGACGTGCGGCTCACCGACGTCGTCGACGGCTGGTTCCGCACGGACCGGGCCGTGATGCCGTCGGACGCGGTCTACCCGAGCGGGGGCGACGTCCGGGAGATCGAGCGGTACAACGCCGAGCAGATGCGCGCCTCGCAGGACGACGCGACGGCGGCGGCGCTCTCCTACCTGGGCAGGAACCCGGACGACGTCGAGGTGACGCTGCGCCTCGCGGACGTGGGCGGGCCGAGTGCCGGGCTGCTGTTCTCCCTCGGGATCATCGAGAAGCTCGGCACGGACCTGGCGGGCGACACGGTCGTCGCGGGCACGGGCACGATCTCGCCGGACGGGGTGGTCGGGCCGGTCGGCGGGGTGGCCCTGAAGACGCGGGCCGCGGTGCGGGACGGGGCGACGGTGTTCCTCGTGCCCGAGGCGGAGTGCGGCGACGCCCTCGCCGAACGCCCCCGGGGGCTGCGCCTGGTCCCGGTCACCTCCCTGAAGGGCGCCGTCACCTCCCTCACCGCCCTCCGCACCGGCGAGGGCCGCGTCCCCTCCTGCTGACCCGCCGGCCAGGCGCCCGCCGCATGATCCTCCGGGCAGGCCCTAGGCCGGGGTCCGCGGGGCCGTGGCCTGTCGGGGGAGCTGAGCGGCCTGCTCGACGAGCGGTATCAGGCGCAGCGGGACGGGGTTCTCCATCACGATGGTGGTGGAGGCGCGGACGATGCCGTCGAAGCCGACGACGAGGTCGATGACCCGCTGGAGGTCGGCGTTGGACCGGGCGACCAGCCGGCAGAGCATGTCCCCGCTCCCCGTGGTGGTGTGCAGTTCCAGCACCTCCGGCACGGAGGCGAGGTGCCCCCGGACGGCCGCCCCGCTGCCCTGCCGGATCTGCAGCGTGGCGAACGCGGTGACCGGGTAGCCCAGCGCCGCCGGGTCGACGTCGGGCCCGAACCCGCGGATGACGCCCCGTTCCTGGAGCCGGTCCAGCCGCGCCTGGACCGTGCCCCGGGCCACGCCGAGCCGCCGCGACATCTCCAGCACGCCCAGCCGCGGCTCCCGCGCGAGCAGCCCGATGATCCGCCCGTCCAGCCCGTCGATCCCCATGTCGCCCCCGCCGATGGTCATCCTGTACAGATCCGCCGTCCCTGCGGCCCTACGACTGTGCAACCTGGCCACCGAAAAAGCCATGGATTGCGCACCTTGCGGTTCGGGGTGACCCTGCCCACATGACGCAGACCACACACCACTCCGCTCCCGACACCGCTCGGCAGGCCGACCCCTTCCCGGTCAAGGGAATGGACGCGGTCGTCTTCGCCGTGGGGAACGCCAAGCAGGCCGCCCACTACTACTCGACCGCCTTCGGCATGCGCCTGGTGGCCTATGCCGGTCCGGAGAACGGCTCCCGGGAGACCGCCAGCTACGTGCTGGAGAACGGCTCGGCCCGGTTCGTGTTCACCTCGGTGATCAAGCCGGCCACCGACTGGGGCCGCTACCTCGCCGCCCACGTCGCCGAGCACGGCGACGGCGTCATCGACCTCGCCCTGGAGGTCCCGGACGCGCGCGCCGCGTACGCGTACGCCGTCGAGCACGGCGCCCGCTCGGTCACGGAGCCGTACGAGGTGAAGGACGAGCACGGCACCGTCGTGATCGCCGCCATCGCCACCTACGGCGAGACCCGCCACACCCTGGTCGAGCGCGGCGGCTACTCGGGCCCCTACCTGCCGGGCTACCAGGCCGCGAAGCCGATGGTCGAGCCCCCGGCCGAGCGCACCTTCCAGGCGATCGACCACTGCGTGGGCAACGTGGAGCTCGGCCGGATGGACGAGTGGACCGAGTTCTACCGCCGGGTCATGGGCTTCACCAACATGAAGGAGTTCATCGGCGACGACATCGCCACCGAGTACTCCGCGCTGATGTCCAAGGTGGTCGCGGACGGCACCCTGAAGGTGAAGTTCCCGATCAACGAGCCGGCGATCGCGAAGAAGAAGTCGCAGATCGACGAGTACCTCGAGTTCTACGGCGGCCCGGGCGTCCAGCACATCGCGCTGAACACCAACGACATCGTGCGGACGGTGCGGACCATGCGGGCGGCCGGCGTCGAGTTCCTCGACACCCCGGACTCGTACTACGACACCCTCGGCGAGTGGGCGGGCGAGACCCGGGTTCCGGTGGAGACGCTGCGCGAGCTGAAGATCCTGGTGGACCGCGACGAGGACGGCTACCTGCTGCAGATCTTCACCAAGCCGGTCCAGGACCGGCCGACCGTCTTCTTCGAGATGATCGAGCGGCACGGTTCGATGGGCTTCGGCAAGGGCAACTTCAAGGCGCTCTTCGAGGCCATCGAGCGGGAGCAGGCGCGCCGCGGCAACCTGTGACGCCGGCGGCTCCCCGCTGAGGGGACCGACAGCGTGGGGCGCCCCGCCGACACGGCGGGGCGCCCCTCGGCGTTGTGGTCGGCGTCCCGGTCGGCGTCTCAGTCGGCGGCGACGAAGGTGTGCGCCGCCTTGTCGTGCCAGGCCTGCCGCCAGGGCCGGTCGACCAGCGCCCACAGGTGACCGACCACGCCGATCAGCAGCAGCGTCGGCAGGGTCGCCACCGCCCACCGCAGGAACGCCGTGCCGAAGGACGGCGGTTCGTGGCCCTCGATGTCGCGGACCTGGAGCCCGAGCATCTTCTTGCCCGGCGTCCGCCCGGTCCGCGAGGTCGGCAGGACCTCCAGGAGCAGGCCCGCCAGCACCAGCACCGCCAGGACGACGGCCAGGTGCACGCCGGTGGTGCCGTCCACCAGCCAGACGGTGACCTTCTCCCCGGAGAGCCGCGCCGCCTCCAGCTTGGCCTCGACGTGCTCGACGGAGCGCATGCCGAGCGGGATCGCGGCCGCCGAGGTGATCGCGCCGACCAGCAGGGTGTCGACCAGCCGCGCGGCGACGCGGCGGCCCAGTCCCGCCGGGCGGGCCGAGGCCTGGCGGCGGGCGGCCGCCGTGAACGGGTCCTCCGCCACCGGCTTCCACGGCGCGGGCGCGGGCGCCTGCGCCCCGGCAGCGGCGGGGGCGGCGGGGGCCGGCACGGCGGCCTGCTCACCCGCCAGGTGCCCGATCTGCTGCGGCCACGGCGTGGTCGCCGGAGCCGGGGCGGGCGCGGGAGCGGGGGCGGGCGCGGGGACCGGCGATGGGACGGGCGCGGGGGCGGGGGCGGGGGCCGCCGCCTGCTGCGGGCCCTGCGGTCCGGCGGGCGCCTGCCCCGCCGGCGGGCGGGTCCGGAAGACCATCGTGCCCTCGGGGGAGGGCCGCTGCTCCGGCGTCTCCTCCGCGGCCACCCGCGGGTCCGGCGTCTCCGAGCCCCAGGACACCGGCCGGGACCGGTCCGCCGCCCCGGTCCGCACCGCGTCCCACCCGGAACCGGCCGCCGCGGAGGCGGAGTCGGCGGCCTCCGGCGTCGCCGCGGCGGAGGACACGGGCAGGGGGGACGGCGCGGGCGACGGCGACGGGACCACCGGCGTGCGCCCGGTCTCCGGCGCCATCTCGGTGACGATCCCGCTGCTCTCGTCGAGGAACTGGGGCCCCGTCTCCTCCACCGCCCGGGCCTGGGGCACGGGCCTGCCCGGCCCGGCGGACGGCACCGGATCGGCGGAGGCGGTGCGCGCGGGCGCCGGGGCCGGGGGCCCGGCGGCGGGCCGTGCGGACGCGGCGGGCACCACCCCCGGCGGCGGAGGCAGCGGCCGGCCGTCCGTCGGGGCCGGTCGGCTGGTGCCCGGCACCCAGGCCGAGCCGTTCCAGTACCGGACGTATCCGGGGATGGACGGGTCCGGGTAGTAACCCTCGCGGGGCGTGTCGTCACCGGGGGCCGGGGTGGGCGCACTCATGTCCGTCGTGTCCGGTATCTGCTCGGGATTCGAATCGGGGTTACCCACACATACCAGAACGGCGCACCCGGCACTGCCCGTCCGGCCGTACGAGCCCCGAACGGGTTGATCTTCGCTGCGGGTTCACCCGGATCGGTGGTCCCTTGGGACATGAAGGACGTGAAGGACGCGAAGGGGGCACGGCATCGGGCGCGCGGGCGTCGCGGAGAAAGTTTCCGCGAGTCGCGTAATGCCCGGGGGGCATGGCCCTCTCCTTCCACGAAGACGCACAGCCGTTGGGAGAGGAGCCCCACATGCGGACAGTGGTGGAACGAGAGCTGACCATGCGGATGATCGTGTCGGCGGACCTGCACGCGCCGGTCGCGGCCCGGCTGCGGTACTCCACCGACGACCCGTACGCCGTGCACGTCGCCTTCCACCCGGGCACGGAGCGGCCGGTGCACTGGTCGTTCGCCCGGGACCTGCTGATGGAGGGCCGGTTCCGGGGCTGCGGGCTGGGCGACGTGCGGGTGTGGCCGGGAGCCGGGGTGGAGGGGGGCCTGCCGGTGGTCCTGCTGGCGCTCTCCTCGCCGGGCGGGGACGCGCTGCTGGAGGCGCCGGCCGACGAGGTGTCCGGCTGGCTGGCGCACACCCTGCGGATGGTGCCGCGGGGCCGGGAGGGCGAGCTGCTCGACCTGGACGGCCCGCTGGCCGAACTGCTCGCCCTGGAGTGAACGCCGTCCCGGCCTCAGAAGAGCTTCCCGGGGTTCAGCAGTCCGTGCGGGTCGAAGACGTCCTTGAGGGAGCGCTGGATCTCCATGCCGACCGGTCCCGCCTCGCGGGCGAGCCACTCCTTCTTGAGGACGCCGACGCCGTGTTCACCGGTGATGGTGCCGCCCAGTTCCAGGCCCAGCGCCATGATCTCGTCGAACGACTCCCTGGCCCGCCGCGACTCGTCCGGGTCGGCGGCGTCGAAGCAGACGGTGGGGTGGGTGTTGCCGTCGCCCGCGTGGGCGCAGACGCCGATGGTCAGCTGGAACTTGGCGGCGATCCGCTCGATCCCCTCGAGCATCTCCGCGAGCCGGGAGCGGGGCACGCACACGTCGTCGATCATCGTCGTGCCCTTCACCGCCTCCAGCGCGACCAGGCTCAACCGCCGCGCCTTGAGCAGCAGTTCGGACTCTGCCGGAGTGTCCGCCGGGACCACCTGGGTGGCGCCCGCCGCCTCGCAGAGGGCGCCCACGGCCGCCAGGTCGGCGGACGGGTCGGTGGTGTCGAAGGCGGCGAGCAGCAGCGCCTCCGTCTCCTCCGGCAGCCCCATTTTCGCCAGCTCGTTGACCGCCTTGACCGTGGTCCGGTCCATCAGCTCCAGCAGCGAGGGCACGTGACCGCCCTCCATGATCCGGCAGACGGCGTCGCAGGCGGCCGCCACGGAGGTGAACTCGGCGGCGAGCACGAGCTGTTGCGGCGGCTTCGGCCTGAGCGCGAGGACCGCCTTGACCACCACGCCCAGCGTCCCCTCCGAGCCGACGAACAGCCGCGTCAGGTCGTATCCGGCGACGCCCTTGGCGGTGCGGCGGCCGGTGGTCAGCAGCCGGCCGTCGGCGAGGACGACCTCCAGCCCGAGGACGTACTCGGCGGTCACCCCGTACTTGACGCAGCACAGGCCGCCGGAGGCGGTGCCGATGTTGCCGCCGATCGTGCACATCTCCCAGCTGGAGGGATCCGGCGGGTAGCAGAGGCCCTGCTCCTCGACCGCGCGGGAGAGGGTGGCGTTGATGACGCCGGGCTCGACGACGGCGTACCGGTCGACGGCGTTGATCTCCAGGATGCGGTCCATCCTGATCAGCGAGAGCACGATGCACCCGTCGGTGGCGTTGGCCGCGCCGGAGAGCCCGGACCGGGCGCCCTGGGGGACCACCGGGACGCGCAGGGCGGTGGCGGTGCGCATCACGTGCTGGACCTGTTCGGTGGTGCGCGGCAGGACGACCACGGCGGGGGTGCCGGCCGGGCAGAAGCCGGCCATGTCGTGGGCGTAGGAGGCGGTGACGTCGGGGTCGGTCAGGACGGCGTCCTCGGGAAGGCCGTCCAGGAGTCGGGTGATCAGGTCACGGCTCATGGGGTCAGGGTGGCAGGGGGCGGGCGGCGGGGGAACCCTCGCGCGGCCGGTGGATCACCGCCCCTGCCCGGATTCTGGACGGCATCTTCCGCTCAGCGGACCGGCTTCGCTACTCTCGCGGCCACGAACACGGCCCGTGGCAGCGTCGCCCCGGCGCGTGATTTCCCGCCTGCCGGCGCCGGCCGCCGACCTCACCGACGAAGGAGTGGGCGTCGTGACCGCGGAGACCTCCCAGACGCTCGACCGGGGACTGCGTGTCCTCAAGCTGCTCGCCGACACCGACCACGGCCTGACGGTCACCGAGCTGTCCCAGCGGCTCGGCGTGAACCGGACCGTGGTGTACCGGCTCCTCGCCACGCTCGAGCAGCACTCGCTGATACGCCGTGACCTGGGCGGACGGGCCCGGGTGGGGCTGGGCGTGCTGCGCCTGGGGCGCCAGGTGCACCCGCTGGTACGGGAGGCGGCGCTGCCGGCGCTGCGGTCGCTGGCGGAGGACATCGGGGCGACCGCCCACCTGACGCTGGTCGACGGCGCGGAGGCGCTGACCGTGGCGGTGGCGGAGCCGACGTGGACGGACTTCCACGTGGCGCACCGCCCGGGCCACCGGCACGGGCTGGAGCAGGGCGCGGCCGGGCGGGCCATCCTCGCCGCCCGCCACCAGGCCGACCCCGGGTTCACGCTGGTCCGCGGCGAGGGCGACAGCGGGGCGTGCGCGGCGGCCGCCCCGTTGCTGGGGGTGACCGGCCTCGAGGGCAGCGTCGGCGTCATCATGCTCTCCGACGCGGTGCCGGAACGGGTGGGTCCGCGGGTCGTCGAGGCGGCCCGCGAGGTGGCCGAGGCACTCGGCTGACGCGCCGCGCCCCGGCCCCGTCGGGGTCCCGGTCGCCGTCGCGGTCCCGGTCGCTTCCGGCGGCCGGATGTGCCGCCTAGCGCATGCGGGTGGCCCACTCCTGGACCTTGGCGATGCGGGCCTGCAGCTGGCCGGCGGTGGCCTCGGCGGCCGGGGGTCCGCCGCAGACCCGCCGCAGCTCGGTGTGGATGACGCCGTGCGGCTTGCCGCTCTGGTGGACGTAGGCGCCGACCAGGTTGTTGAGCTGGCGCCGCAGCTCCATCATCTCCTTGTGGCTGACCACCGGCCGCCGCTCCGCGGGCAGCTCCAGCAGGTCCGCCTCCTCCGACGGCTTCCGCTTGCTGTGCGCGATCTGCCGCTGCTGCCGCTTCTGCAGCAGCAGCTGCACCTGGTCCGGCTCCAGCAGCCCGGGGATGCCGAGGTAGTCCTGCTCCTCCTCGCTGCCCGGGTGCGCCTGCATGCCGAACTCGGCGCCGTCGTAGAGCACGCGGTCGAACACCGCGTCGGACTCCAGCGCCTCGAACGGCAGCATGTCCTGCTCGCCGGTGTCCTCGTCCTGCTCCTTGTTGGCCTCCGCCATCTCCTTCTCGGACTCGGCGTACGGGTCGTCGTCCTCGCCCTGCTTCTTGGGCCGGTCGAGGGCGTGGTCCCGTTCCACCTCCATCTCGTTGGCGAAGGTCAGCAGGTCCGGGACGGTCGGCAGGAAGACGGAGGCGGTCTCGCCGCGGCGCCGTGACCGCACGAAACGGCCCACGGCCTGGGCGAAGAACAGCGGCGTGGAGATGGTGGTGGCGTACACGCCGACCGCGAGGCGCGGGACGTCGACGCCCTCGGACACCATGCGGACGGCGACCATCCAGCGGTCCTCGCTCGCGCTGAAGTCGTCGATCCGCTGCGACGCGCCGGAGTCGTCGGAGAGGACGAGGGTGGCCTTCTCGCCGGTGATCTCGCGGATCAGCTTGGCGTAGGCGCGGGCCGACTCCTGGTCGGAGGCGATCACCAGGGCGCCGGCGTCGGGGATGCCCTTGCGGACCTCGGTGAGCCGCTGGTCGGCGGCGCGCAGCACCGCGGGCATCCACTCGCCCTTGGGGTCCAGGGCGGTGCGCCAGGCCTGGCTGACCGCGTCCTTGGTCATCGGCTCGCCGAGCCGGGCGGCGATCTCGTCGCCGGCCTTGGTGCGCCAGCGCATGTTGCCGCTGTACGACAGGAAGATCACCGGACGGACGACGCCGTCGCCGAGGGCGGAGCCGTAGCCGTAGGTGTAGTCGGCGGAGGACCGGCGGATGCCGTCGTTGCCCTCCTCGTACGTGACGAAGGGGATCGGGTTGGTGTCCGACCGGAACGGCGTACCGGTCAGCGCGAGCCGGCGGGTGGCCGGCTCGAACGCCTCCAGGCAGGCCTCGCCCCAGGACTTGGAGTCGCCGGCGTGGTGGATCTCGTCCAGGATCACCAGGGTCTTGCGCTGCTCGACGCGGTTGCGGTGCAGCATGGGGCGCACGCCGACTCCGGCGTAGGTGACGGCGACGCCGTCGTACTCGCGGCCCAGCGGGCCCGCGCTGTACTCGGGGTCCAGCTTGATGCCTATGCGGGCGGCGGCCTCTGCCCACTGCTTCTTCAGGTGCTCGGTGGGCGCGACCACGGTGACCTGCTGGACGACGTGGTGGTGCAGCAGCCACGAGGCGAGGGTGAGCGCGAAGGTCGTCTTGCCGGCGCCGGGCGTCGCCACGGCGAGGAAGTCGCGGGGCTGCTCCTCGATGTACTTCTGCATCGCCCCCTGCTGCCAGGCGCGCAGCTTCCCGGCGGTGCCCCAGGGGGCGCGGCCGGGGAAGGCGGGCGACAGGTGCGTGGAAGGGGCGGGGACGCTGTATCCGGCGGAAGTAGTCACGGTCTCCGGTTCGCAGGATCGGTTACGCGAGGACGACCGAGCAACCTTATCGGCGGCCCGGCCACCTCCCCGCCGCTACCACACCGCGTCTGCCCCCGATGGGACCGACCTCACATCGCGCCGTGCAGCGCGCGCAGCCGCTCCGCGATCACCTCGACGTCGTCCGCCGCCCCGGAGGCCACGTCGACGACGAGGGTGTACGCCGCGTCCTGGTCGACGTCGAGCATCGGAGCTCCGTTGAGGTGCAGGAACACGGCGGTGGCCATCCACGCCTGGCGCTTGTTGCCGTCCACCAGCGGGTGGTTGCGGGCGAGCCCGTGCAGCAGCGCCGCGGCCTTCTCCCACAGCCCCGGATAGGCCTCGGTGCCGAACATCCGCGACCGCGGCCGCTGCACGGCGGAGCCGAGCACGTTCGCGTCACGGACGGCGATCGCCTGGCCTCCGCAGCCGAGGGCGGCGAGCGCGAGGACGTCCCCGGTGATCAGGTGCCGCACCGCTACTCCCCCAGCCTGCGCAACAGCTCGGCGTGGGCCGCCGCGTACGCCGCGCCCACCTCACGGACCTCCGCCGCGCGCTCCTCCAGCACGGCCAGCACCGCCTCTCCCGCGAACCGCTCCGGCTCGCTCCCCTCGGCGTCCGCGCGCTCGGCGAGCTCACGAAGCTGCTGGTCGGTGAGGTTGAGGGTGAGGGCGTTCATGCCGCGACCCTAGGCCGCCACCATGCCCACGTCAGCCGATTTTCCGCGGCACCCCCACTCGCCCCCGAACAGGTGGAAGATCCGCGGCATGCCGTCCCGGCGAGGTCCGTCCGGGCGCGGGCTACTCCTGGGGCCGCAGGCGCCGGGTGACCTGGATGCCGCCGAGGGCGACCAGGGTGGCGAGGGCGAAGACGGCGGCGAAGGCAAGCGGGTGGGAGCCGTCGGTGGCCGCGGTGGTGGCGGTGTGGGCGACGGTGCCGCCGCCGAGGGTGGCGAAGGCGGCGCCGGCCACGGCGAGGAGCAGCACGTTGGCGAGGCCGTCGGAGATCTGCAGGGCGGCGGAGTTGGTGCCGGCCTCCTGCGGCGGGGACAGCTTCAGCAGCAGGACGCTGGTGGAGGCGATGACCAGGCCCATGCCGAAGCAGCCGAACGACCAGACCAGGGCCACCCACCAGGCCGGCACCGCGTCGATCAGCACGGCCGGGACGGCGGCGATGGACAGGACGACCAGCGTCATGCCGAGGGTGACCAGGCGTTCGCGGTGGGGCTCCAGGCGGGGGCGGGACTGTATCCAGGAACCCGCGGCCCAGGTCAGGCCGCCCGCCGCGAGCGAGAACCCGGCCCAGGTGGGCGACATGTCCCGCTGGGTGACCAGCATCAGCGGGATGAACGATTCGGCTCCGATGAACGCGCCGGACGCCACGCCGCGCAGCAGCACCACGGAGGGCAGGCCGCGCGCCGAACGCCAGGTGCCGGGCGGCAGCAGCCCGAGCACGGCCGGCACCAGCAGGGCCAGGCCGAGGACGCCGGCGATCAGCGAGAGCCACCGCAGGTCCTGCGCGGCGTACTGGAAGAGGCCCGCGCCGACCGAGACGGCGAGGGCGAGGCGGATCCGGCGCGGGTCGGCCGCCGTGGTGGCCGCCTCGTCGGTGGGGCCGGACGCGCGGCGGCGGATCTCCGGCAGCGCCAGCGCCAGAGGGAGCAGCACGATCACCGGGATGCCGAGGAACACCCACCGCCAGCCGAGCTGTTCGGTGACCGTGCCGGCGGCCAGCGGACCGACCACCGACGGCACCACCCAGCTCGCCGCGAACGCCGCCATGATCGCGGGCCGCAGCCGTTCCGGATAGGCCCGCCCGATGACGACGTAGAGGGCGACGATCACCAGTCCGCCGCCGAGGCCCTGCACCGCGCGGCCGAGCACGAACACCCACATGGTGCCGGCTAGTCCGGAGACCACCAGGCCCGCGCCGAAGGAGGCGATGCCGAGGGTCACCGGACCGAGCGGGCCGCGCCGGTCGGCCCACTGCCCGGCGACCACCATGCCGAAGAGGCTGGTGGTGAAGTACGCGGAGAAGGCGAAGGCGTAGAGCTCGACGCCGTTCAGCTCGCGCGCCGCGACGGGCATCGCGGTGCCGACGGCGGTGGCCTCGAAGGCGATCAGCAGGACGACGGAGACGATGCCGATGCTGAGCGCGCGGTGGGAGCGGCCGAGGACCGACTCCTCGGGCTGTACGGCGAGCGGGTCGGGGGCGACGTCTTCGTCGCGGGAGGCGCCGAGCGGGCGGGGACGGCTGGTCATGCGGCAACTGTAAGGGCCGAGACGGACGGTGGCTCCTGTCTTTCCGCGCTGCCCCGGGCGGGCGGGTGTGAACGCCGTATGGCAGTCGTGTTGCGGGCCTTCCGGATCCCTTGAGCGGCACGTCGGCGGGCCCGTAGCGTCATGGACGTCGCCACCGGACCGCGTGCCCGAGTGGCCGAGGGACTGGACTGCAAATCCAGGTACGCGGGTTCGATTCCCGCCGCGGTCTCGACACCACCGCGCCCCGCCGGACCACCGTCCGGCGGGGCGCGGTGCCGTGCGTGGCCCAGGGGGCGGCGGCCCGGCGGGCGGCGGCCCGGCGGGCCGGCCTCACCGGGCCGTGACGACGGCGGCCTGCGGCCGGATGGGCAGGCGGTTGACGAGGCGCCCGGTGGCGGCGCGGACGGCGGAGGCGACGGCCGCGGGCGCGGTGACCACCGGGACCGTGGAGACGGACTTGGCGCCGAAGGGGGCGACCACGTCGCGTTCCTCGACGAGGCGGACCAGCCGCACGTCCGGGGCGTCGAGCGCGGTGGGCAGCGCGTAGCCGCCCAGGTCGGGGTGGCGGACCACACCCCGCTGGGTGCGGAGGTTCTCGGTGAGCGCGATGCCCACGCCCTGCGTGAGGCCGGACTCGATGCGGGCCCGCACCTGCGCGGGGTTGAGCACCCGCCCCACGTCCTGCGCCACGGCCAGTTCGACCACCCGCACGGCGCCGATCTCGACGTCCACGTCGACGACCGCCCGCACCGCGCAGAAGGCGAGGCCGACGTACGCGTCGCCCTGCCCGTCCGCGTCCAGCGGCTCGGTGGGGTGGGGGCGGCACTGGGCGGTCGCCCAGAGCTCCTTGCCCTCCAGCGCCTCCACGACCGTGGTCGACAGCAGACCGTCGTACGAGGTGATCTTCCCCTCGGCGATCGACAGCAGCTCCGTGGACATGCCGAACTTGTCGGCGAGCGGCTGCAGCAGCTGGGTGCGGACCATCTTCGCGGCCCGCTCGACCGCCCCGGCCGACACCCAGGTGTGCCGGCCCCGGCTGCCGGGTCCGGCGGAGGGCTGGTCGGTGTCCACGGGGGCGACGACCACCTCCTCCAGGCCCAGGACCTCCTGCACGATCTGGCGGGCCAGCGTCGTGAAGCCCTGCCCGGACTCGACCGCGGCGCACAGCACCGTGCCGACGCCGTCCCTGACCTTCACCGTGGCCGTGGCGACCTCGTCGGCGCCCTCCGCGCCCAGCACGTGCACCATGCCCAGGCCGTAGCCGACGCCGCGCCGCACCGCCGACGGGTCGCCGGGCCCCTCCGGGCCGCCGGGCAGCAGCCACTCCTCGACCGGGGTGTCCTTGGGCAGCTCCGGCATCGGCGCCTCGCGCACCGCCGCCAGCAGCTCGGCGACCGGCGCGGGGCAGGTGACGGTCTGTCCGGTGGGCAGCACGTCCCCGGTGCCCAGCACGTTGCGGGCGCGCAGCTCGGCCGGGTCGAGGTCCAGCTTCCGGGCCAGCTTGTCCATCTGCGCCTCGTACGCGGCGCAGACCTGCATCGCGCCCTCGCCGCGCACGTACCCGGTCGGCGGGTTGTTGGTGCGCACCGCCCAGCCCTCGACGAACGCGTTGGGCACCACGTACGGACCGCAGGCGAAGGAGACCGCGGCGGCCAGCGCCTCGGTGGAGTACTGCGCGTAGGCGCCGCCGTCCAGCAGGACCTGCGCCTCCACCTTGACCAGCCGCCCCTGCGCGTCGGCGTGGTGCCGGTAGCGCAGCAGGGTGGGGTGGCGGTGGGTGTGGCCGAGGAAGGAGTCCTCGCGGCTCGCCGCCAGCTTCACCGGGCAGCCGGTGCGCAGCGCGAGCAGTCCGAGCGGCAGCAGGTGGCCGGGGTCCTCGCGGTCGGCGTCCGCGCCGGGCACGCCGGTGACGACGACCCTGACCCGCTCGGGCTCCAGGCCGTAGCAGGCGGCGGCCGCCTCCCGGTGGGCGTGCGGGTCGGTGGAGCCGACGTAGAACTCGACGCCGCCGTCCGGGCGCGGCACGGCCAGCCCGGCCTCCGCGCCGATGGGGGCGGGGTCCTGACGGCCGATCCGGTAGGTGCCCTCGACGACGATCTCGCCCGTGGCCTCCGGGTCGCCGTGGCGCAGCGGGATGTGCCGGAACAGGTTGCCGTCGGGGTGCAGCGGCTCCGCCTCGAAGGCGAGTTCGGGGTCGGTGACCGGTTCGAGGATCTCGTACTCGACGATCACCGCGGCGGCGGCCATCCGCGCCGTGTCGGGGTGGTCGGCGGCGACCGCGGCGATCGCCTCGCCGTGGTGGCGGACCACCTCGGCCGCGAGGACCGGCCGTCCGCCGCGCCCGTGCAGGGCCTCGCCGGGCACGTCCTCGGCGGTGATCACGGCGTGCACGCCGGGCATCTCGCGGGCGTGCGTGGTGTCCACGGACAGGATCCGCGCGTGCGGGTGCGGGGAGCGGAGCACGGCGGCCCAGAGCAGGCCCTCGGCCCACAGGTCCGCCGCGTAGGCGAAGGTTCCGGCGGTCTTGGCGTCGATGTCGTCACGCGGCACGGACGCGCCGATGCCGTGCAGCGGCCCGGTCCCGTCCTCGGGAACGGCGACGGTGTCGATGCTCACGCGGGGCCTCCGTCCTCGGCGTCGTCGGCGTTCCGGGCGTCCTGGTGGCCGCCCTCGTCGTACTCGTCGTACGCCTCCGCCTCGCTCAGGGCGCGGCGCCCGGCCACGACCTGTTCCACGGCGTCCAGCACGCCGCCGTAGCCGGAGCAGCGGCAGAGGTTGCCGCTGAGCGCGGTGCGGGCGTCCAGGCGGCTCGGCTCCGGGTTGCGTTCCAGCAGGTCGTGCACGGTCATCGCCATGCCGGGGATGCAGAAGCCGCACTGCACGGCCCCGCAGCGGGCCAGCGCGCGCTGCACGTCGGAGGGCTGCCCGGTCTCGTCCGGCAGGCCCTCCACGGTGCGCACCTCGCTGCCGGCGGTGGTGACGGCGGGCACCAGGCAGGAGGCGACCAGCCGGCCGTCGACCTGCACGTTGCAGGCGCCGCACTCGCCCTGCGAGCAGCCGTCCTTGGCGCCGGCCAGGCCGAGCCGCTCGCGCAGCACGTACAGCAGCGACTCGCCGAGCCACGCGTCGGTGACGGGGCGGTCCACGCCGTTGACGCGGAGCACGTAGGAGGCGAGGGGGTGGTCGTCCTGGAGGGGGGCGTGCAGCGACGGGTCGGCGTCGGGCTCCTCCGCGCCGGCGTCGGGCTCGGCGGGAGCCGCGGCCGGGGCCTCCGAAGGGGCCTCGGCGGTGGTCTCGGCGGCGGTCTCGGCGGTGGTCTCGGCGGCGGGTGCGGCCGGGTTCGGCTGCTCGGCGGGTTCCGCCGCGGGCCCGGGGTGCGGCTCGGGCCCGGACTGGGGTGCGGGCTCGTGGCCGGCGGGCGTGCCGGTGTCGCCCCGGTGCTGTTCCGGGACCCACGCCTGGGCGTGGTCGGACTCCCAGGTGCCGGTGGAGTGGGCGGTGCCCCACTGGCCGCTGTCGTAGGGCCGCTCGGTGAGGCCCCACTGGTACCCGGCGTCCGGGTAGCCCGCGGCGTCGGACCACTGGCCGGTGTCCTGGGTCTCCGGGGCGGGGGGCGCCTCGGGTGCGGCCGCCGCGTCCGGCTGGTGCCAGGCGGCGGGTGCCGTGGGCGCGGCCGGGTCGGCGGTCTCCGAGGCGTGCGGGACCGCCGTTATGCGCGGCGGCACGAAGCCGTGGCCGGGGGCGGCCAGCAGGGCGTCGATGCCGCCCTCGGGGAGTTCGACGAAGGCGGTCGCGCCGTCGTCGTACTCGCCCTGGGGCAGCGGGTCCCAGCGGCTCGGGCCGCCCGGGGCTCCGTTCCCCTCGTGCTGTTCGTCGGTCACGACAGAGCCCTCCCCAGTGCTCGTCGGGCCAGCGCGGCGACGGTGCGCCGCAGGTGCAGGACGGCGGGCGGCAGCTTCTGCACGGTTCCGTCCGCGGCGGGCGCCGGGTCGGGGATGCAGGCGGCGGCCACGTAGTCGCCGAAGGCGGTGACGGCGTCCGGGACCAGGGCCCGGCTGTTGTCCCAGTCGATCAGGCCGGCGATCCACTGCTCGGCCTCCAGCGGCCGCAGCGGCATCGGGGCGACCGCCCCGACCGCGCAGCGCACCGAGCGGCGGCCCGGGTCGAGGACCAGGGCGACGGACGCGGTGGCCCGCCCGGGGCCGGTGCGGCCGGTCGCCTTCAGGAACACCTGCGGGGCGTGCAGCAGCGGGACCCGCACGTAGCCGATCAGTTCGCCGCCGCGGAGCATCTCCACGCCGGCCAGCAGGTGCGAGACGGGGACCTCGCGGCGGGCACCGCCGGGGCCGGCCACGATCACGGTGGCCTCCAGCGCGGCCAGCACCGGGAGGGCGTCGCCGGTGGGCGCGGCGGAGGCGATGTTGCCGCCGAGGGTGCCGGCGTTGCGGATCTGCGGCGGGCCCGCGGTGCGGGCGGCGGCGGCGAGGCCGGGGATCAGGGCGGCGAAGTCGGGACGGCCCATCCGGGCGTGGGTGAGACCGGCGCCCAGGAGGGCGTGGCCGTCCTGGTACTGCCAGCCGCGGATCTCGGCGATGCGCCCGAGGCCTACGAGGGCGGAGGGGCGGAGGCGGCCGGAGTTGACGGCGGCCATCAGGTCGGTGCCGCCGGCCACGGGGACGGCGGTGGGCGTGGCGGCGAGCGCGTCGACGGCCTCGTCGAGGGTCGTGGGCAGGGCGACGGCCTGCGGCGCGTGCGGCGCAGGTGCGTGTGTGTGCGGCACGTGCGGCGTGTGCGTGGTCAAACCGGCTTGCCCCTTCCCGCTTCCCCCGGCCCGGAACCGCCTTGTGCCTGTTCCGCGGCGTTGTGACCGTACGGTACGTGCTGACAGGGCGGACGTGGCAACTCTGGCACATCATCCCGCCCACCTGTCGCCACCCCCCGGCATCCGAGCACGGCGGCCGAACGCGGCGGAAGCCAGGGCCCGGGCGGGCGGCGCTGTTCCTCCCCCCGACCCGCTCCCGGTTCCCCGTGCGGGCCGGACGCACGGGGAACGGCAGGAGCGCGGGCGCCGGGTCAGAGGTGGGGGAGGGGGCGGCCGGGGAGGCCGGGGCGTTGCTGCCAGGGGTGGGGGCCGGTGAGGGGGCGGTACTCGACGCCGAGGGCGGCGAGGCGCGGCAGGTGCGCGGCGAGCCGCCCGCCGAACTCCTCCCGCTCCGCCGACCACGCGACCTCCGCGAACGCGGCGAGCCGCGGGAACAGTTGGTAGTCCGCCCGGCGCCCGTCCTCCACGACCTCGGTCCACAGGTTGGCCTGGATGCCGAGCACCCGCTCCGCGTGGGCCGCCAGCTCCGCCGGGAGCGGGTCGAAACCGTGGACGTCCTCGACCGTGCGGACGAACCCGATCGGCACCGGCTCCCCCGCCCCCGGCGCCTGCCGGTGGTCGAGATAGACGTGCTGCTCGGGGCAGAGCACCACGTCGTGCCCGGCCCGCGCCGCCGCGATGCCGCCCTCGAAGCCGCGCCAGGAGGACACCACCGCCCCCTCCGGCAGCGGACGGCCGCCGTCGAGGATCTCGTCCCACCCCACCAGCCGCCGTCCCCGCTCGGCCAGCCACCGCGCGAAGTGGCCGGTGAACCAGGCCTGGAGGCCGTCCTCGTCGCCGACGCCAAGTTCCCGGATCCGCGCCTGCGCGGTCGCCGAGGCCCGCCACTGCTCCTTGGGGCACTCGTCGCCGCCGAGGTGCACGAAGGGCGCCGGGAAGACGTCCAGGACCTCCTCCAGCACCTCCTCGTAGAAGCGCAGCACCCGCTCGGTGGGCGCGAGGACGTTCGGGTTGACGCCCCAGGTGTCCCACACCCCGAGCGCCGCCGTGTCGACCACGTCGGTGTTGCCGAGCTCGGGGTAGGCGGCGATCGCGGCCTGGGAGTGGCCGGGGATGTCGATCTCGGGGACGACGGTGATGTGCCGCGCCGCCGCGTAGGCGACGATCTCGCGCAGGTCGTCCTGGGTGTAGAAGCCGCCGTGCGGCCGGTCGTCCCACAGGGGGGAGGCCCGGTGGCCCAGCTTGGTCCGCGGACGCCACGCGCCGACCTCGGTGAGCCGCGGGTGGCGGTGGATCTCGATGCGCCAGCCCTGGTCGTCGGTGAGGTGGAAGTGGAGGGTGTTCAGCTTGTGCGCGGCCATCAGGTCGATGACGCGCAGCACGCCGTCCTTCGGCATGAAGTGCCGGGCGACGTCCAGCAGGAGCCCGCGCCAGCGGAAGCGGGGGGCGTCCTCGATCCGCGTGGAAGGGACGGCGGGGGTGGCGTCCGGCCGGACCGGCGCGCGCCGGAAGGCGTCGGGGCCGAGGAGCTGACGGAGGGTCTGCGCGCCCCACAGGACGCCGGCCGGGCCGCCGCCGCGGATCTCCACACCGGTCGCGGCGTCCGCGTCGAGCCGGTACTCCTCCGGCTCCAGCGCGTCGTCGAGGAGCAGGCGGACCGCGGCGGGGTCCGGGTCGCCGGTGCCGGGCGGCAGGGGCAGGCCGTACGCGGCGCCGAGCGTGGAGCGCAGCCAGTGGGCGGTGCCTTCGGCGCCGGGGGCCGCCCACAGGGTGGTCCGCGCGGTGAGCGGGACGGAGGGGCGGCCGGGGGCCTCGGCGGAACGGGGCAGGGGGATGACGTCGATCACGCGGGGGAAGCTAGCGCCTCCCCCGCGCGGCGGCCAGGGGGCGTCACTTGCCGCCCTTGCCGCCCTTGCCGTTCTTGTCGTCGCCGCCGGAGCCCATGGACTCGTAGATCTCCTTGCACATGGGGCAGACCGGGTACTTCTTCGGGTCGCGCCCCGGCACCCAGACCTTGCCGCAGAGCGCCACGACGGGCGTGCCGTCCAGCGCGCTCGCCATGATCTTGTCCTTCTGGACGTAGTGGGCGAAGCGCTCGTGGTCGCCGTCGCCGTGCGACGTCTTCGGGGTCGGTTCGACCAGCGTGCCGGTGCCGGTGCCGCGCTCGGGCTCGAGAGTGCTCATGGGTGCCAAGCGTACCGGGACGCCCCCCGGTGCCGTCAGGGCCGAACGCCGCCGGCGGAGGTCAGTTCAGCGACGGGTCGTCGGGATAGGTGGCGAGCATCGCCAGCTCGCCGCGCTGGCGGCGCAGGACGTCCCGCCAGAGGCGTTCGGGGGTGGGCGAGGAGACGTCGCCCGGCTCGGACTCGACCACGTACCAGGCGCCCTCGGTGAGTTCGTCCTCGAGCTGGCCCGCGCCCCACCCGGCGTACCCGGCGAAGATCCGCAGCGAGCCCAGCGCCGCGCCCAGCGGTCCGGGCGGCGACTCCAGGTCGACCAGGCCGATGGCGCCGTGCACCCGCCGCCAGCCCGCCGGGCCGTCGTCGCCGGGCACCACCGCAACCCCCAGGGCGGAGGCCGGCGAGACGGGCCCGCCCTGGAAGACGACCGCCGGCTCGCCGGTGTGGTCAGCCCAGCCGTCGAGGACGTCGGCCACGCCGACCGGCGTGGGCCGGTTGAGGACGACGCCCAGGGATCCGTCGCCGTCGTGGTCCAGCAGGAGCACCACGGCGCGGTCGAAGTTCGGGTCCGACAGCGCCGGCGTGGCCACCAGCAACCGCCCTGTGAGCGAGGACACCTCGGTCATGCCCCTCATGATTCCGCATCCGGGCGCACTGGGAAGCCCCGATGCGGGTACCAGGGTGAACGTCACTCACCGGTGACGCCCCGTACGCACCCCGTTCCGCACCGTTCACCTGGGTGATCTTCCGGTGGGGGCCCGGTACCCGCTCCCGCCTCCGGACTTCCTCCAAGGCGGTGGGCGGCCATTACGCTAGCTGTCCGGACGCGCCCCATAAACGGCCATCCGGCTCACTGCCCATCCGATCGGAACGCGAGATTCATGACCGTCAACGGCTCTGACGACGACGTACTCCTTGTTCATGGCGGAACCCCGCTCGAGGGCGAGATCCGTGTCCGCGGTGCGAAGAACCTCGTACCGAAGGCCATGGTCGCCGCTCTCCTCGGTTCCGGACCGAGCCGGCTGCGCAACGTGCCCGACATCCGCGACGTTCGCGTCGTGCGGGGCCTGCTGCAGCTGCACGGCGTGACGGTGCGCCCCGGCGAGGAACCGGGCGAGCTGGTCATGGACCCCTCGCACGTGGAGAGCGCCAACGTCGCCGACATCGACGCCCACGCCGGCTCGTCCCGGATCCCGATCCTGCTGTGCGGCCCGCTGCTGCACCGTCTGGGCCACGCGTTCATCCCGGGCCTGGGCGGCTGCGACATCGGCGGCCGTCCGATCGACTTCCACTTCGAGGTGCTGCGGCAGTTCGGCGCGCGCATCGAGAAGCGGGCCGACGGCCAGTACCTGGAGGCCCCGCAGCGGCTCCGCGGCACCAAGATCGAGCTGCCCTACCCGTCGGTGGGCGCCACCGAGCAGGTGCTGCTGACGGCCGTGCTGGCCGAGGGTGTGACGGAGCTCTCCAACGCGGCGGTCGAGCCGGAGATCGAGGACCTCATCTGCGTGCTGCAGAAGATGGGCGCGATCATCGCGATGGACACCGACCGGACCATCCGGGTCACCGGTGTCGACAAGCTCGACGGCTACACCCACCGCGCGCTGCCGGACCGCCTGGAGGCCGCCTCCTGGGCGTCCGCGGCGCTGGCCACGCACGGCAACATCTACGTCCGCGGCGCCCAGCAGCGCTCGATGATGACCTTCCTGAACACCTACCGGAAGGTCGGCGGCGCCTTCGAGATCGACGACGAGGGCATCCGCTTCTGGCACCCCGGCGGCGAGCTGAAGTCGATCGCGCTGGAGACGGACGTCCACCCCGGCTTCCAGACCGACTGGCAGCAGCCGCTGGTCGTGGCGCTCACGCAGGCCACGGGCCTGTCGATCATCCACGAGACGGTCTACGAGTCGCGGCTGGGCTTCACCTCCGCGCTCAACCAGATGGGCGCGCACATCCAGCTCTACCGCGAGTGCCTGGGCGGCTCGCACTGCCGGTTCGGGCAGCGCAACTTCCTGCACTCCGCGGTCGTGTCGGGCCCGACGCGGCTGCAGGGCGCGGACCTGGTCATCCCCGACCTGCGCGGCGGGTTCTCGTACCTGATCGCGGCGCTGGCCGCGGAGGGCACCTCCAAGGTCCACGGCATCGAGCTCATCAACCGGGGCTACGAGAACTTCATGGACAAGCTCGTCGACCTCGGCGCCAAGGTCGAGCTGCCCGGCAAGCCGCTGGGCTGACGCCTCACCGCCCGCCCCTTGGGGGCGGGCACACGGGCATGCCGAAGGGCGGCCGTTCCCCTGGGGGAACGGCCGCCCTTCACGCTGCCCGGAGCGGCCGGGTCACTTGCCCTTGGCGGCTTCCTTCAGCTTGCTGCCCGCGGAGACCTTCACGCTGTAGCCGGCCGGAATCTGGATCGGCTCGCCGGTCTGCGGGTTGCGGGCGGTGCGAGCGGCACGGTGGGTGCGCTCGAAGGTCAGGAAGCCGGGGATGGTGACCTTCTCGTCACCCTTGGCGACGATGTCGCCGACAACCTCGGCGAACGCGGCCAGAACGGCGTCGGCGTCCTTGCGGGTCACCTCGGCGCGGTCGGCCAGCGCGGCCACCAGCTCACTGCGGTTCATGTTCTTACTCCCGTGTTTCTTCTTGCCGTTGAGGCGTGCCACGCGGCGGAGCCGCATGTCGGGCACAGCGAAGCCGATGCTGCCAGGGTCACCGGAGAGTCCCCCGCACCCGGGTCCGTGGTCGGACCCTCGCGCCCAGAGAGGCATCCTGCCCCCACCTGCGGCGCTAAAGCCAATCCGGCACCGGCGAACACGGCGGGGAGTCACACGTACGCGTGGCGTGGCCACCACGCACGGCGGCTCCTGCCGCGGTGCCCCACCACGGTACGTCCTGCCACGGACAGCGCTCGCCCCGCCCCGCCGGAGGGGCGGGACGGGGTCTTCGCAAGCGCCCGGTCGCGGGCGCGGGGGCTCAGCCCTGGGTGGCCTCGGCGGCCCGGCGGACGGCCCCGGCGACCGCTCCGGCGACCTTGTCGTTGAAGACGGACGGGATGATGTAGTTGGCGTTCAGCTCGTCCTCGGTGACCACGTCGGCCAGGGCGGTCGCGGCGGCCAGCATCATGCCGGTGTCGACGGTCCGGGACTGCGCGTCCAGCAGGCCGCGGAAGACGCCGGGGAAGACCAGCACGTTGTTGATCTGGTTCGGGAAGTCCGAGCGGCCGGTGGCGACCACCGCGGCGGTCTGCCGGGCGACGGCCGGGTCGACCTCCGGGTCGGGGTTCGCGAGCGCGAAGACGATGGCGTCCGGGGCCATCGCGGCCACGTCGTCGCCGTCCAGGACGTTCGGGGCGGAGACACCGATGAAGACGTCCGCGCCGCGCACCGCCTCCTTGAGGGTGCCGGTGAGGTTCTCCGGGTTGGTGTTGTCGGCGATCCAGTGCAGCGCGGAGTCCGGCGTGGCGTCGACCAGGTCGTGCCGGCCGGCGTGCACCACGCCGTGGATGTCGGCGACCACGGCGTTCTTCACACCGGCGGCCAGCAGCAGCTTGAGGATGGCGGTGCCGGCCGCGCCGGCACCGGACATGACCACCCGGACGTCGCCGATGTTCTTGCCGACCACCCGCAGCGCGTTGGTGAGCGCCGCCAGCACCACGATGGCGGTGCCGTGCTGGTCGTCGTGGAAGACCGGGATGTCCAGGGCCTCGCGCAGGCGGGCCTCGATCTCGAAGCAGCGCGGGGCGGAGATGTCCTCGAGGTTGATGCCGGCGAAGCCCGGGGCGATCGCCTTGACGATCTCGACGATCGCGTCGGAGTCCTGGGTGTCCAGGCAGATCGGCCAGGCGTCGATGCCGGCGAACCGCTTGAAGAGGGCGGCCTTGCCCTCCATCACGGGCAGGGCGGCCTTGGGGCCGATGTTGCCGAGGCCCAGCACGGCGGAGCCGTCGGTGACCACGGCGACGGAGTTGCGCTTGATGGTCAGGCGGCGCGCGTCCTCGGGGTTCTCCGCGATGGCCATGCACACCCGGGCCACGCCCGGCGTGTAGACCATGGAGAGGTCGTCACGGTTGCGAATGGGGTGCTTGGACGCCATCTCGATCTTGCCGCCGAGGTGCATCAGGAAGGTACGGTCGGAGACCTTGCCCAGCGTGACGCCCTCGATGGTGCGCAGGTTCTCGACGATCTCGTCGGCGTGCGCGGTGGAGGTGGCGGCGATGGTGACGTCGATCCGGAGCTTCTCGTGGCCCGAGGCGGTGACGTCGAGGCCGGTCACCGAGCCTCCGGAGGACTCCACGGCGGTGGTGAGCTGCGACACCGCGGTTCCACTGGCGGGCACCTCCAGCCGGATGGTCATCGAGTAGGAGACGCTGGGCGCCGTAGCCATGGCGGAGTTCCTCTGCTTTCCGTGTACTGCTGTGTACTGCTGTGCGACCGTGACCGCCGCTGCCGTACGACGCCGAAGGGCGAGGGCAGGCCGCAGGGCGGTGGCGGAATCGAATCTGCCGTCCGATCGTCGCACCTACTGACGAGTAGGCGTTAGTCGGCATGGTTCACGTCACATGCCCGGAAAGCCGGGAACCGGCCTCGAACCCCTGACCGCTGCGGGGAACGCGAAGACCCATGCCGCCGCGCCGGTGACATGGGTCTCGGATTCCCCGGAAGTGAGAGGTGACACCGACCCGCCATGCTCGCCTCGCGGCAAGTGGTCGCTCGTAGCGACGAAGGTTGGGCCCGGGGGCTTGGATCGGGCCGGTGTCACGTCCAGGCTAACAAACGGTTCCGGCCACGCCATTCCCCCGCGGCCGTTTTCCTCGCGGACTCCCGACGATCCCGCGCGCCCGCTAAACGCGCCGTTGCCGAATCGTTATCCGGAGCAAAGCCGGGCAGTCTCCGCCAAGCGATCCTTTCGCGCCTTGACCTTGATCACCACGGAACAGGAAGCTCGCCTTTCGGCCCCACCTCACCGCTTCTCACCGCTTCCGAGCCAGAGGTCCCCCCATGTCCCCCTCCTCTGTTCCCCGCCGGGCCGCCGTGCTGCCCCTCGCGGCGTCCCTCCTCCTCGCCGGCGCGGCCTTCTCCGCGGCCGCCGGCGGGGGCGCCCACGTCGAGCGGACGAGCCAGGAACTCCCGGTCACCGCCGCCGAGTTCGAGCACGGCGACTGCCCCGCGGAGCTGGTCCCGGCCGACCGGGACGGCTGGCACTTCGCCCTGCCGGGCGGCAGCACGGTCCTGACCCGGCTCACCGTCACCTTCGAGCCCGGCGGCCGACAGGTCGTCACCTCCTTCGGCCCGCCGGACGACCGGCACGCCTACGTCGCCTCCGCGCCCGGCGCGCGGCTGGTCGGGGCCGTCGCCGAGACCGAGGGCGCGGACGTCGGGCACGTCGCCCCCTCCCACACCTGCCCCGCCTCGGTGGCCGCCGCCGCGGGCGGCGAGGGGCCCGCGCGGGGCGCCGACGAGCAGGTGACGGCGACGACCGCCTCGCGGGTGACCACCGCGGGCGACCTGGCGGAGACCGGCGCCGGCTCGGTGACCGGCCTGGTCTTCGCCGCGGCGCTGCTGGTGGCCACCGGCGGCGCGATCATGGTGCGCGACCGCAAGGGCGGCGCGGGCAGCTGAGCCCGCACGACAGGCTGAGACCCGCACGACGGGAGGGGCCCGGACCGCACCGGCGGTCCGGGCCTCCTCGGCTTCCGCGCTCCCGGGCTCCGGGCCCGGGGTCAGTCCCGCAGCAGGTCGGGAACGCCGTCGGCGTCCGGTTCGTCCCGCTCCCCGGAGACCACGGTGAGCTGCTGCGTAGCCCGGGTGAGGGCCACGTACAGCACCCGCAAACCCGCCGGGGACTCGTCGGCGATCTCGGCCGGGGAGACGACCACCGTGGCGTCGTACTCCAGGCCCTTGGCCTCCAGGCTGCCCAGGGCGACCACCCGGTCGCCCAGGCCGTCCACCCAGCGGGCCGCCTCGTCGCGGCGGTTCATGGCGACGACGACGCCGACCGTGCCGTCGACCAGCCCGAGCAGCCGCTCCGCCTCGGCCCGCACGGCGGCGCCCAGGCCGTCCGCGGCCACGGCGAACCGCGGCCGCACGCCGGTGGAGCGCACCGCGGTCGGCGCCTCGGAGCCCGGCATGGCCAGCGCCAGCACCTTGGCGGCCAGGTCGGCGATCTCCGACGGGTTGCGGTAGTTCACGGTCAGGGTGAACCGGCGCCGGGGGCGGCTGCCCAGGGCCTCGTCGCGGGCCTGGGCCGCCTCGTCCGGATCGGACCAGGAGGACTGGGCCGGGTCGCCGACCACCGTCCAGGTGGCGTGCCGGCCGCGCCGTCCGACCATCCGCCACTGCAGCGGCGTCAGGTCCTGCGCCTCGTCGACGATGACGTGCGCGTACTCCACGCGCTCCCTCGCCAGCCGTTCGGCCCGCTCGCGCTGGGTCTCCTCGCGGTGCGGCATCAGCTCCTCCAGGCCGGTGAGCTGGTCCAGCGGGTCCAGTTCCCGCTTGCGGCGGGGGCGGACGGGCGTGCCGAGGACGGCCTCCAGCTCGTCGAGCAGGGCGATGTCGTGGACGGTGAGGCCGTCGCGGCGCAGCGACCGGGCGACCTTGCGCACCTCGCCGGGGTTGAGGACCCGGCGTGCCCAGCGGCCCAGCCGCCGTTCGTCGGCCATCGCGGTCAGCACCGTGCGGGGGGCGAGTTCGGGCCACCAGGCGTCGAGGAACTCGACGAACGGGTCCTCGGTGGTGACGTCCTCGTCGAAGGAGGAGCGCAGTTCGGCGGCGAGCTCGGGGTCGGTGTGCCGGGAGCCGGCGCCGGACTTCCGCCACAGGGCGTCCAGCAGCAGTCTGCGGGCGCGCGGGCGCAGCAGGTTGACGGGGGCGGTGCCGCCGAGGGCGGTGTGCCGGATCTGCTCCAGCTCGCCGGCCTCCAGCTCCAGGCGGCGGCCGAAGGCGACCACCCGCAGCCGTTCGGGGGCCGGGGTGTCGCCCCGGCCGCCGGGGCCCAGTTCGAGGGCGCCCCGGGCGGCCTTCCGCAGCACCTTGAGCATCCGGTAGGAGCCCTTGATCCGGGCGGTGGCCGGGGAGTCGTGCCGGGTGGCCTCGGCGCCGTCGACCAGGGAGCCGATGGCGCGGATGGCGACCTGTCCCTCCTCGCCCAGTGAGGGCAGCACGCCCTCGGTGTAGGCGACCAGCAGCGGCGTCGGGGAGACGATCAGGATGCCGCCCGCGTAGCGCCGCCGGTCCTGGTAGAGCAGGTAGGCGGCGCGGTGCAGGGCGACGGCGGTCTTGCCGGTGCCCGGCCCGCCCTCGACGTAGGTGACCGAGGCGGCGGGGGCGCGGATCACCTGGTCCTGCTCGGCCTGGATGGAGGAGACGATGTCCCGCATGGTGTGTCCGCGGGAGCGGCCCAGCGCGGCCATCAGCGCGCCGTCGCCGATGACGGCGAGTTCCTCGCCGTCCAGGTAGGCGGTGAGCCGCGGGCGCATCAGGTCGTCCTCGACGCCGAGCACCGTGCGGTTGCGGGAGCGGATCACGCGGCGGCGCACCACCCGGCCGGGGTCGACGGGGGTGGCGCGGTAGAACGGGGCGGCGGCGGGGGCGCGCCAGTCGATGACCAGCGGCGAGTAGTCCTCGTCGAGGACGCCGATCCGGCCGATGTGCAGGGTCTCCGCGATGTCCGCCGTGTCGTCCTCGCGGACGGCTCCCTCGGCGGGCTCCACGGCGGTGTAGGCGCCGTCGGGGCCCTTCTTGCCGTCCTTGCCCCGGAGCATGTCGATGCGGCCGAAGAGGAAGTCCTCGTACTCGTTGTTGAGCCGGTTGAGGTGGATGCCGGCCCGGAAGACCTGCGCGTCGCGTTCGGCGAGCGCTCCGGGCGTGCCGACGTGGCCCTTCCGGGCGGCGTCGCGCATCAGGAACTCCGCCTCGGAGATCTTCTCCTCGAGGCGGACGTAGACGCGGTCGAGGTGTTCCTGCTCGAGGGCGATCTCGCGCTCTCTGGCGGACTCCCCCGCCGCCCCGCCGTCGGTGTCGCGCGCGCTGTCACGCGCCGACCCGAGGGCGGTTCCGTTTTGTGCCTGAGCGGCCACCGGTGTCCCCTTCTTGCGTACTGGGCGGCCGTCAACAGTACGCGACCTGGGTCAATTCGCGTACTTGGCGTCCGCCGCGGGGTCCAGGGCGAGCCGGTAGCCGCGCTTGACGACGGTCTGGATCAGCTTGGGGGCGCCGAGCGCGCCGCGCAGCCGGGCCATGGCGGTCTCCACGGCGTGCTCGTCGCGGCCCGCGCCGGGCAGGGCGCGCAGCAGGTCGGCGCGGGACACCACCCAGCCGGGGCGGCGGGCCAGGGCGCGCAGCAGCGCCATCCCGGCCGGGGGGACGGGGCGCAGCTGGTGGTCGACCAGCACCGCGTGGCCGCGGATCTCCACGGTGTGGCCGGCCAGCGGCAGGGCGTGGGCGCGGGCGGGGAGTTCCTGGCACAGGACCTGGACCAGCGGGCCGAGCCGGAACCGCTCGGGCTGGACGGTCTCCACGCCGTGCGCGTGCAGCGGCAGGGCGGTGACCGGGCCGACGCAGGCGGACAGCACGTCGTGGCCGAGGGCGGCGAGGAGGGCGGGGAGCTGTCCGCGGGCCTCGGCGCGGGACAGGAAGGAGGCGGCGGCGGGGGCGCTGGTGAAGGTGACGGCGTCGACGCCGCGGGCCAGGACGGCGTCCAGCAGCCGGTCGACCGGGGCGATGTCCTCCGGCGGCATCCACCGGTAGACGGGCACCCCGACGACCTCGGCGCCGGCCTCCCGCAGCGCCTCCACGAACCCGGGCAGGGGTTCGCCGTGGAGCTGGACGGCGACCCGGCGGCCCTCGACGCCCTCGGACAGCATCCGGTCGAGGACCTCGGCCATCGACTCGGAGGCGGGCGACCACTCCTCGGTGAGCCCGGCGGCCCGCACGGCGCCCTTGACCTTGGGTCCGCGGGCCAGGATGCGGACCTGGCCGAGGACGCGCAGCAGGTCGCCGCCGAGCCCCCAACCCTCGGCGGCCTCCACCCAGCCGCGGAAGCCGATGGCGGTGGTGGCGACCGCCAGGTCGGGGGCGCGGCGGATCAGTTCCTCGGTGGCGGCGAGGAGTTCGCCGTCGTCGGAAAGCGGCACGATCCGCAGCGCGGGGGCGTGGACGACGCCGGCGCCGCGCCGCTGGAGGAGCGCGCCGAGTTCCTCGGCCCGGCGGGCGGCGGTCACGCCCACGGTGAAACCGGCCAGCGGGCCGTGGTCGTCCTGCGGTCGCTGCAGTTCCTGGTCTTCCATCCGGCTCTCGTCCCGCTCTCGTCCCGCTGTCGTCCAGCTGTCGTCCGGCTGTCGCGTCGTGCGGCGCCGGGTGACAGGCCCCGCAGGGGAACCGAGCCTGTCAACGGCGCGTGACAGACTCGGATCTTCCTGATTTCCAGGCCGTTACGTCACACCTCGGCATAGCTGAGCTGCGGCTTCGCGTCGCCGTCGGTCCGGCTGCCGTCCCGCTGGGCCGCGGCGGCGGCCGGGCGGCGAAGGTATACCGCCCAGGTGACCAGGATGCACACCGCGTACACGGCGAGGAAGGCGAGGAAGGCGGCGGTGCCGGAGGCGGTGGTCATGAAGGACTGCCGGAACGCCAGGTTGATGCCCACGCCGCCGAGGGCGCCGACCGCGCCGATCAGGCCCATGGAGGCGCCGGAGAGCCGCCGGCCGTAGGCGTCCGCGGCCTCGCCGCGCAGCCCGCGCGCCAGCGCCTTGCGGTGGAAGATGCCCGGGATCATCTTGAACGTCGACCCGTTGCCGAGGCCCGTCAGCACGAACAGCACCACGAAGGCGCAGGTGAACGGGGTGAGGGAGCCCGCCCGGCCGGCCAGGACGAGGACCACGGTGGCGGCGGCCATGGCGACGAAGTTGTAGAGGGTGATCCGGGCGCCGCCGAACCGGTCGGCGAGCCGTCCGCCGACGGGGCGGATCAGCGAGCCGAGCAGCGGCCCGATGAAGGTGACGCCGGCCGCCTCCAGCGGGGTCCGGCCGAACTGGGTCTGCAGCACCATGCCGAAGGCGAAGCTGTAGCCGATGAACGAGCCGAAGGTGCCGATGTAGAGGACCGCCATGATCCAGGTGTGGCGGTCCTTGGCCGCGTCGACCGCCGCGCCGGTGTCGTTGCGCACGGAGGCGATGTTGTCCATGTACGCCCAGGAGAGGGCGGCGGCGACCACGATCAGCGGGATGTAGACGCCCAGCAGCAGCCGGGGGCCGCCGCCCGCGCCGATGACGGCGAGCGCGACGAGCTGGATCACCGGCACGCCGATGTTGCCGCCGCCCGCGTTGAGGCCGAGCGCCCAGCCCTTCTTGCGGAGCGGGAAGAAGGCGTTGATGTTGGTCATGCTGGAGGCGAAGTTGCCGCCGCCGACGCCGGCCAGCAGGCCGACCAGGAGGAAGGTGGTGAACGAGGTGCCCGGCTCCATCACCCAGAACGCGGCGACCGTCGGCACCAGCAGCATGCTGGCGGAGATCACCGTCCAGTTCCGGCCGCCGAAGATCGCCACGGCGAACGTGTACGGGACGCGGACGACGGCGCCGACCAGGGTGACCATCGAGGTCAGCAGGAACTTGTCCGCGGGGGTCAGGCCGTACTCCGGGCCCATGAAGAGGACCAGCACGGACCAGAGCGTCCACACCGAGAACCCGATGTGCTCGGAGAGCACGGAGAAGAACAGGTTCCGGCGGGCGACCTTCTCGCCCTTCTCCCTCCAGAACGTCTCGTCCTCCGGGTCCCAGTGCTCGATCCAGCGGCCGGACCTCTTGCTCTCGACGGGAACGGGGGCTGTGCTCATGACGCCTCCACGGTGGGTCACCGACTGACGGCACCGACGCTAGGGAGCGTGCGTTTCCGTGCCGGGTGCGGGCCGGTGACCACGGTGGAACGTTGCTCTCACCCGCGGGCGACCCGGGCTGAGAGGTCCCGCCGGACCGGTGGGGTGGCGGCCACGGGTCCGCGGGGCGGCGTCCACGGGTCCGCGCGGGCTCACCGTCCCGTGGGCCACAGGCGGACGGGGCGGCCCGCCGCGAGGTCCTCCAGCGGGCCGAACGCGAGGACGGCCAGGGCGAGCATCGGCCACAGCAGCAGGAACGCCGCGGGCTGCGTCGCCGCGCCGCCCACACCGGCCGCCGCCAGCACCGGGAACGTCAGCGCGATCAGCAGGTTGTGCCAGAGGTAGACCGTGACCGCCCGGTTGTTGGCCAGGGTGACCAGGCCGTCCCACCGCCGCCACCGCCCCGGCAGCTCCCGCCACGCCGGCGCGTACACCAGCAGCACCGCGACGAACCCGAACGACCACAGCGCCTGGGCCGGCGGGACGTCGTCGAGGTTCCACCGCTGCTCGCCCTGGTGCCCGGAGGCCCACCACAGGGCGAGGCCCATCAGTGTCGAGGCGCAGGACACGGACACGTACCGCGGCAGCCGCGCCAGCGCGCCGTCCTGGTGGGCGAACCCCAGCAGCCAGCAACCGCCGTACACGCAGAAGTCCTTGACCACCTCGCCGGTCTCCCCCGGCACCGTCACCAGCCCCGTGCCGAACACCCCGGTGAGGGCGAGCGGCGCGAACAGGGTGGGCCAGGGCGCCCGCCGGTACAGCCGCAGCAGCAGCGGCGAGGCGACCAGGAACCACAGGTACGCCCGCAGGTACCAGAGGGGTCCGGCCCCGTCCGCCGCCCAGGTCGTCTCCAGCGCCCCGGACGGGGATCCGGAACTCTCCGGGTACGGCGGGGCCCCCACCGGCAGCAGGTAGGTGAGCAGCGCGGCGGCGCCCCCCAGGCCCTGCGGCCGCCATCCGAAGCCGAGGAACAGCAGCCCCAGGAGCACCGCGGAGAACGCCCACAGCGGTGGCAGCAGACGCCGCAGCCGGGAGGCGATCACCGTGCGGGGCGTCCCGCCCGGCCGTCCCAGGGACCGCGCGGTCAGCGACCCTGCCAGCGCGAACATCACGCCCATGGACGGGAACAGCACCGTCAGCCAGGCCCAGCCGAAGACGTGGAAGACGGTCACTCTCAGCAGGGCGAGGGCCCGCAGCAGGTCCAGGTACCGGTCGCGGCCCTCCGCCGCGGGCGCGTCGTCGCCCGCGACGGCGACCGGCGTCGTGCTCGTCGCCCCCACGCTCACGCGGCGGCCCCCCGGGCGCCCGTGCCGGCGGCGGGCGCGGGCCCGGAGGTCGGCGCCGCCCCGACCACGCCGGTGCGCCGCAGCTTCTGCCAGCGCAGGCGGCCCCCGGTCAGGGCGGTGATCCACGACTGGAGCAGCACCACGTACATCAGCTGCCGGTACAGGATCTGCTGCAGCGGCAGGGAGATCAGGTGCCGCAGGGGCTCCTTGTCGAGGCGGAACGCGTAGGCCGCGCAGACCGCCTGCACGGCCAGCACGCCCAGCCAGGCGCCGACCGTGGCGCCCGTGGGCCCGAAGATCAGGCCGTAGACCAGGAACACGTCGAACAGCGGGGCCAGCAGCGGCGCGAGGACCATGAAGAGGGAGACCAGCGGCAGCCCGACCCGCCCGAACCGGCCGGAGGAGCCCTTGTCGAGGAACGCGCCCCGGTGCTTCCAGATGGCCTGCATCGTGCCGTAGGACCACCGGTACCGCTGCGACCACAGCTGCTGGACGGACTCGGGCGCCTCGGTCCACGCCCGGGCGTCCTCCGCGTAGACGACCTGCCAGCCGTCGCGGTGGATCGCCATGGTGATGTCGGTGTCCTCGGCGAGGGTGTCCTCGCTCATCCCGCCGACCCGCTCCAGCGCGGTGCGCCGGAACGCCCCGACGGCGCCGGGGATGGTGGGCATGCAGCGCAGCACGTCGTACATCCGGCGGTCCAGGTTGAACCCCATCACGTACTCGATGTGCTGCCACGCCCCGATCAGCGAGTCCCGGTTGCCGACCTTGGCGTTGCCGGCCACCGCCCCGACCCCGGGGTCGGCGAACGGCCGCACCAGCTCCCGCACGGTGGCGGGCTCGAAGACGGTGTCGCCGTCCATCATCACGATGATGTCGTGGCTCGCGTGGGCGATGCCCCGGTTGAGCGCGGCGGGCTTGCCGGCGTTCGCCTGGCGCACCACCCGAACGTCGGGCAGGCCCATCGCCTCCACGAGGTCCGCGGTGCCGTCGGAGGAGCCGTCGTCGACGACGACCACCTCGATCGGGTGCTCGCCGCGCATCAGCGAACGGACCGTGTTCTCGATGCACTTGGCCTCGTTGTACGCCGGGACCAGCACCGTCACCGGTTCGGTCACCGGGCGCTCGCCCCACCGCCCCTTGCGGCGGCGCGTCCGGCGGACGTGGAACGCGGACAGCGCCAGCATCAGCGCGAACCGTGCGATGACCAGCACGCCGACCACCACCAGGCCCGCCACCAGCACCGTGGTGACCGACTGGGACGCCTGCACCAGCCACACCCACGCCTTGCCCTTCCACAACTCGGCGCCGGAGACGGGGGTGTGGGCGCTCGGCCAGTCCAGCGCCTCGGTCAGGTTCTGGAGGGCGTAGCCGCGCTCCTTCAGTTCGGGCAGCATCCGGTCGAGGGCGGCCACGGTCTGGCCGCGGTCGCCGCCGGAGTCGTGCATCAGGACGATGGCGCCGGCGCCGTGCTGCGGGGTCGCCCGCCGGACGATCTCGTCGACGCCGGGGCGCTTCCAGTCCTGGCTGTCGGTGTTGTTGAGGACGGTGAGGTAGCCGCGGTCGCCGAGGTGCCGCGTCACCGGCCAGCCGGCGTTGTCCATGGCGTCGGCGAACGACGAGTACGGCGGCCGGAAGAGCGAGGTGCGGATGCCGGCGGCGCCGGCCAGGGCGGTCTGGTTCTGGGACAGCTCCCAGTCGATGCGTTCCGGCGACTGGAGGGACAGGTCGGGGTGGTTGAAGGTGTGCAGCCCGATCTCGTGCCCCTCCTCCACGATGCGTTCGACCAGGCCGGGGTGGCGGGAGGCCATGGTGCCGGTGACGAAGAAGACGGCGTGGGCGTCGTGCTTCTTCAGCACGTCGAGGACCTTCGGCGTCCACTCCGGGTCGGGGCCGTCGTCGAAGGTGAGGACCAGGCGCCGGTCGGGCACGGTGTGCGTCTCGACCCGCCCGCCGCGGGTGTCGACGACGGGGCCGCCGGAGAGGATCTCCTCCGGCACCTCGTCGGTGGGCGCGGGCGGGCCGACCCGGTGGTCGGCGAGGATCTCGCTGTTCACGTACCCGCGGAGCATCAGCATCGCCGACAGCGCGACGAGGATCAGCGAGGGCAGCAGGTAGCGCAGCGGGAGGCGGCGGGGGCGCCTGACGCGACGGGCGGCCGCCTTCCCGGGGCTTCGGGGGCCGCGGGGCCTTGCGGGGCTACCGGGCCCTCCGGGCCTTCCGGGGCGGGGGGCGGTACCGGCGCGGGGGCCGGGGGTTGTTGCCATGGCTCTGGGTACGGCTTTCTCTCCGACGAGTGCGGTCTCTTCTTCACGGCGGCTCTCCCTGCGCGCGCCGCCCACTTCGGCGCCCCAGGACCGACGGGGCCTCACACCTCCCGCGCGACCGGCAGGCCTCACGGTTCGCCGGGCCTCGCCTCGCCGCCCCGGCGGACAGCACTGTTCCTCCCCCGACCCGCCCCTTTCCCGGAGGGACCGAGGTCCAGTGGAGCGAGCCGCAGCGTGCGTACGTTGAGGCCCTGCGCCCACCCGTGCCGCCCCAGCGGCACGACTGCCCGCAGGGTGGGGGCGACGTCCGCCGTGCGGGCAGGCCGCAAGGGGCGTGGGTCAGGGGGCGGCGGCGACCGTGGTGGTGTCGCCGGGAGCCGTTTCCGTGGGGTCCGGCCCCGGCGGCACGCTCGCCGACGGCGACGGCTCCGCGGCCGGCGAGGAAGAACCGGGCTCCGGCCGCCCCCCGGGATCCGGATCCGGCACCACACTCGGCTTGGCCGGACCCGGCCCCGGACCCGGCCCGGGCCCCGGCTCCGGATCCGCACCCCCCGGCTTCTCCCGCCCGTCCCGGCCGTCCCCCGCCTCCGCGGTACTGCCGCCCCCGGACGGAGCGACCGCCCCCGCGGACGAGGCCGCCCCCACCCCTCCCCCCGGCATCCGCGCCGGCGCCCCGGACGGTCCCGCGCGGTCCGCCGGCAGTTGCCCGGTGACCGCGCCGTCCGCGCCGTCCGCACCCCGTCCCTGTTCCTGCTGCTTCCCCGGCACCGGCATCCACGGCGCGTGGGAGTTCCCCGACAGCAGCGTCGCCACGATGACCACGGCGTACACCGCGCAGGCCACCCCGACGCCGATGCCGATCCGCCGGTACCGCCGGCTCCGGCGGCCGGACTCGTCGACGAAGACGGGGCCGTCCGCCCCCTCCCCGTGCGCCGCCGTCGCGGTCACCGGCCCTGCGGCCGCCTCGAGTTCCTCCTCGACCTCCCGGCCCACGCCGTCGAGCTGCACCGTGACCTCGTTCGGGTCGTGGCTGTGACCGGCCTTGTCCGCGGTCTCCCACGGGGCCGACAACGCCGAGCCGCCGGCACGGATGTCCTCACGTCGATTCCTGAGCTGCACGCACTTCCCCCCATCGGGGCAGCGGGCCGGGCGGACGTCCCCGGGCGCGTCATGCGACCCGGGCCGGAAATGGACCCCCTCCGGACCCGCGCCCCTCTATCACACTGCTCCCGAACCAGGAGATTACTGACACCACCGCGGGTACTCCGGCCACTCGAACGGTGTTCGGTGTCCGAAAACAACCCCTCGATGGGTGCAGCATTCAGCCGCTCCGATCGGCGGGTGACAGCAACAATCACACTCGGTCGAGTAACACCACGATCACGGTGCGTGAGGGAAGCCGCACCTCCCCTCCAGCCGGCCGGTGATCGGACGCGACCGCCGTTCGAACCGCGTCATCCGGCCGGAACTCGCCTGTGGAAAACCGCCCCGTTCCCAGCCCGGGCGTCACCCTCACCAGCGAAGGAGGAGGACGTCACGCCTTCCGCCCCCTCACCCGTTGAGGTGACGACCGCCCGCGGTCAGCCCGTCAACGCCCGGACGACGGTGTCGGCGAACACCCGGGCCAGCGGCGGCAGCGCGTCCCAGCGCCGCACCGCCCAGCCGACCTGCAGCGGCGGCAGCTCGGGGATCGGCACCAGCCGCAGCGGCCCGCCCGCGTTCTGCGCCCGCAGCCCCGGCAGCTCGGGGATGACCGCGTGGCCGAGGCCGAGTTCGGCGAGGAGCAGCGCGGTGTCCCAGTCGGCGACGCTGGTGCCGGACCCGGCCCGCAGGCCGGACCCTGCGAAGGCCACGTCGAGCTGCCCGCCGGACGTCGAGTTGGGCGGGAGCCGCACCAGGCGGAGGTCGGCGAGGTCGGCGACGCGGACGTCCTTCCGCCCGGCCAACGGGTCGTCGGCGCGGACCGCCAGCACCCACGGCAGGTCGATGGCCGGCCGCTGCTCGATGCCGCGGACGGGTTCGCCGATGGTGATCCAGGCGAGGTCGAGGTTGCTGGAGAGGAGCGCGTCGAAGCAGCGGCGGCTGGAGGTCTCGGTCTGGAACTCCAGGCTCACCCGGGGGTAGCGGCGGCGGAAGTCCACGATGGCCTCGGCCATGAAGTGCCGCACGGTGGTGCCGCCGGTGGTCACCCGCACCGCGCCGCTCTCGCCGTCGACCAGGTCGCCGAGGCGGCGCAGGGCGAGGTCCAGCCCGGCGAGCCCGTCGGAGACCGCGTCCCACAGGATGCGTCCGGCCACCGTCGGCACCACGCCGCGCGGCTGGCGTTCCAGCAGGCTGACGCGGGTCTCCTTCTCCAGCCGTTTCACGTGCTGGCTCACCGCGGACTGGGTGCAGCCCAGCTCACGGGCCACGGCGCTGAGCGAACCCGCCCGGCAGACGGCCACGAACACCCGCAGGTCGTCGAGAGTCACGGCGCACACGCTAGCAACACCCAAGTCACTGCTGGGAGTTGGGAAGCAAACCCAAGGATTGACCTGCCCTCCTCCCAGGCCCCACGATCGTCCGGAAGGGCAGCCCCGGGCGGCAACCCGCGCAACCCCCTGGCACCCGACCGGTTCACGACGGCCGGCGGGCAGCCTCACGCGCGCGGGTGCCGACCCGTCCCTCCGCCGAAAGGACACGTTGCCGTGCCCGCTCCCCCACCGGCGGCCGACCGGGCCGTCGTACTGTTACGCCGCCTCGGCGCCGACGCGATCGCCCATCCGGGCGGCACGCTCCTCCAGCACCTGGTGCGCGTCCGCGCGCTGCTGGCGCTCTGGGAGGCGCGGCCCGCGCTGCAACTGGCGGGCCTGTGCCACGCCGCCTACGGCACCGAGGCGTTCGCCCCGGCCGTGCTGGGGCTGGCCCGGCGGGCCGAACTCGCGCTGGTGATCGGTCCGGAGGCGGAGGCGCTGGTGCACCTCTACGCGCTGTGCGACCGGGCGGCGACGTACCCCGCCCTCACCCACCCCTCCGGCCGCTACGTGGAGCGCTTCACCGGCCGGACCCGTTCGCTCACCCTGGACCAGCGCCGCGACCTGGCGGAGCTGACCGCGGCCAACGAGCTGGACATCGCCCGCGTGGATCCGCACTTCCGCGCCCGCCAGGGGCCTCGGCTGATGGCCCTGCTGGTGCGGTTGCGTCCGCTGCTCTCCGCCGCCGCCTGGCAGACCGCGGACGCCGTCCTGACCGGCCGTCACGACGCCGACCCGGCCGGCCCGGCCTCACCCGCCGCCTGAGGGCGGCCCGGACCGCGCCCGGCCGGGCGGCGAACCCAACCCCCGCCCGGCCGGTGCGCTCACCACGCGCGGCTCCTCAGTCCCCGGCGCCCTTCCCTTCCGGCGCGGCAAGGCCTTCCGGCGTGGCGGGGCCTTCCGGCGCGGCGGGGCCTTCCGGCGCGGCGGGGGCGGCCTCCGGCTTGGTGGAGAGGAGGTCGCGGGCCTGCTCGGCGGCGCGGACGATGGCCTCGCTGACGAAGTCCACGAACCGCGCGATGTTCTCCAGCCGCTCGCCTGCCGGGGTGGCGGGGCCGAGGACGCCGACCCCCTCGCGGGCGGCGTCGCCCACTGCCGCGGTTCCCCGGGCGCTGGCCAGCATCGACTGGTACCAGACGTCCTCGTCGGCGAAGTAGCGCTCACGGCGGCGCTCGTCGCGCTCACGCCGCAGCAGGCCCTGCGTCTCCAGGTAGGCGACGGCCTTGGACACGGACGCCGGACTGACCTGGAGGCGCCGGGCCAGTTCACCCGCGGAGAGGCTGCCCTCGTCCGTCGTGTAGAGGCAGGCCGCGACCCGGGCCATCATCTTCGGCAGGCCCGTCTGCATCAGGATGTCGGTGAACATCTCCTCGAACTCGCGCACCGCACGGCCGTCCCGCCCGTCGATCTCCCGCGGCGGCGCCGCGTCCCGCCGCACCGCCGGCCCGCGGCGCTGCGTGCGGCGCTCGGCCGCGCGATGGGCCAGGTCGGGGCGGTAGGCGGTCGGGCCTCCGTTGCGCATCACCTCGCGGGTGACGGTCGAGGTCGGACGTTCCAGGCGTCGGGCGATCTCCGCGTAGGCGAGGCCGTCGGCCAGTCCCAGGGCGATCTGCTGACGTTCCTGCTGCGTGAGCCTGCCTCCCGGCATCGGGGGACTCCTTCGTGGTGCATGAGGGGTTGCCCTCACCCTAACTCCGGCACATCAGACATTGCAACGAGCGCGCTCCCGTACGTTGCATTCCCCGACAGACTCGATGCAACGATTCACCTGTCCCCACCTGCGATTCAACGATCCCTTTGCAACAAGTGTGTTGCCAGAAATCATGAACGCAACGTAGCTTTCCATCATCGGAAACAGCACGACGGCGCACGGCAGGCGCCGACGGATGAAGGAGAGCACCATGCACACGTTCGACACCCCCGCCCCTGTCTCGGCCGTCGTCGACATCCCGGCGGGCAGCGTGCGGCTGATCGCCGCCGACCGGGCCGACACCACCGTCGAGGTCCTCCCCGCGGACGCCGGCCGGAGCCGCGACGTGCGGGCCGCGGAGCAGGTCGAGGTCACCTTCGAGGGCGGCACCCTGCGGGTGGTGGCCCCCGAGCCGAAGAACCGGGTCCTCGGTCACTCCGGCGCCGTGACGGTGACGGTCCGGCTGCCCGCCGGTTCGCACGTCGACGCCAGGGCCGCCGACGGCGAGTTCCGCGGCGTCGGACGGCTGGGCGACGTGGTCGTGGAGGCGGCCCAGGGTGCGGTGAAGCTCGACGAGAGCGCCGACACCCGGGTGACCGTCTCCGCCGGCAACGTGATCGTCGCCCGGCTGACCGGCCCCGCCGACATCAGCACCCAGAAGGGCACCATCCGGATCTTCGAGGCCCACCGCGGCACCGTCTCCCTGCGCACCGAGATGGGCGCCATCGAGATCGTCGCCGCCCCGGGCGTCTCCGCGACGCTCGACGCCGGCACCGGCTCGGGCCGCGTCGAGAACACCCTGCGGAACGCCGACGGCGCCGCGGCCGCCCTGAACATCCACGCCACCACCGGCTACGGCGACATCAGCGCCCGCGCAGCCTCCGAGCCGCTGAGCCTCTGAGCCTCCGAGCCTCTGAGCCTCTGAGCAGACAACCACCACGAAGGGGGACCCTCACATGACCAGCCCGGCCATCACGGCACACGGCCTGCGGAAGTCCTACGGCGACAAGACCGTCCTCGACGGCGTCGACCTGTCCGTTCCGGAAGGCACCGTCTTCTCCTTGCTCGGGCCGAACGGCGCCGGCAAGACCACCGCGGTCAAGATCCTGTCCACGCTCATCTCCGCGGACGGCGGACAGGTCACCGTCGGAGGCCACGACATCGCCGCCGAGGCCCAGGCGGTGCGGTCCCTGATCGGGGTCACGGGCCAGTTCTCCGCCGTGGACGGGCTGATCACCGGCGAGGAGAACATGCTCCTCATGGCCGACCTGCACCACCTCCCCCGCACCAAGGGCAGGCGGATCACCACCGAACTCCTCGAACGCTTCGACCTCGTCGACGCCGCCGGCAAGCCCGCCTCCACCTACTCCGGCGGCATGAAGCGA
>NZ_JBSFVZ010000032.1:0-87902 GCF_053592575.1 Streptomyces sp. NPDC002640
GCGATGCTGGCGGTGCAGGCCGGTGAGGACGTGGTGCGGCCGCTGCTGGAAGGTCTCGAGGAGCGGGTGTCGCTGGCCGCGGTCAACGGCCCGGCCTCCGTGGTGGTCTCCGGCGCTGCGGACGCGGTCGCGCAGGTGGCGTCGCAGCTCACGGAACAGGGTGTGCGGACGCGTGAGTTGGTGGTAAGTCATGCGTTCCATTCGCCGTTGATGGATCCGATGCTGGCCGAGTTCCGCACGGTCGCCGAGGGAGTCACCTTCCACACTCCGGTGATCACGCTGGTGTCGACGCTGACCGGTGAGGTGGCCTCCGCGCAGGAGCTTGCCTCCCCGGACTACTGGGTGTCGCATGCGCGTGGGGCGGTCCGTTTCCACGACGCCGTGCGGGCCCTGCAGGGTCTTGGGGTGTCGCGTTTCGTCGAGATCGGTCCGGACGCGACGCTGACCGCGCTCACCCGGACCGCCCTGGGCGACGACGCCGTCTGCGTGCCGTCCGTCCGCAAGGACCGTGCGGAGGACCTGGCCGTTCTGCAGGCGCTGGGTCTCGTCGGTGACGAGGCCGGTGTGGACTGGCGTGCCGTCTACGGCCCGAACGCCCGGATCGTAGACCTTCCCACCTACCCCTTCCAGCGCGAGCGCTACTGGCTGGAGACCGTCCGCTACGGCCGGGTCCCCGCCTCGGAAGCCCTCGGTGCCGCGACCGAGGCAGCGGAGCCGGCTCCGGTCCGCCCCTGGTCGGAGTTGTCGGAGGAGGAGATGGTGGGCCACCTCCTCGCGCTCGTCCGGGAGCACGCCGCGGACGTCCTCGGGCATGCCGATCCGGACGCCATCGGCGCCTCGGAGAACTTCGTCGATATGGGCTTCTCCTCCTTCACCGCCCTGGAGGTCCGTAATCGGCTGTGCGAGGCGACGGGGCTCCTCATACCGCCTGTGGCCATGTACGACCACCCCACTCCCGGCGAGCTGGCTGAATTCTTGCGGAACGAGGTGATGGCCGCCGCGATGTGACGGAGCGTGTCGATAACGCAGAACTACATTTCGGTCAAAGGTTCCCCATGGCCGCCAATCCTCTTCGCGTCGAACATACGATTCCCGTTGACCGGGCGTCCTGCGCTTGGGCCCGGTTCACGCGAGATGCACGGAGGGAGTTGGCGTCAAATGGCCGGAGCAGGTGCGCCCGGTACCAGGAGCGCGCGTCCCGGAGAGCGTCGCAAGCTGATCGAGGCGCTGACGGGCGCGCGCGAGGGCAGACGTTTCGTCGAACTGGTGGGGGACCCCGGGTCCGGAAAGACGAAACTGCTGGCCGAGCTGATGGAAGAGGCCAGAGCCCGGGGCTACGCGGTGGCGCACGGGCGGGCCACGGAACTCGACCAGGCGGTGACGCTGCACTCGATCACGGCCACCTTCGACTGTCGATCGGTACTCGAAGCCTCGCGTGACCTGCCGCATGACGCCGCGGCCCTGGTGCGCGCAATATGGGCGCAATCCAGCGTTCACACGCGCGATCGGAACGCCGATCCGGATGGCGCGGAAAAGGCGTGCGAGAAATCCGGTTCCCATGAGATGGAGTTGTCACGAGGTCTTCTCCTCCCCGCCATGCGCGGCCTTTTGGAGCGGATCGCCCGTGACCGCCCCACCGTGCTGATCCTGGACGACTGTCACTGGGTGGACCACTATTCCGCGGAGCTCATCGATTACCTCATCCGTTATCCCGTGAACGCACAGCTGCTGATCGTGCTCTCCCATCGGCCCCGGCAGATGTTCCCGTGGCTGAGGAGCGCCCTCGCGCAGGGCGTCGCGTCCGGTGTCGTCGAACGGATCACGCTCGGGCAGCTGACGCTCGGGCAGGCGGCGGGCCTGCTGTCCACGGAGGTGTACAGCAGGCGCTGCGTCGATCTGCACCGCGAGGGGCGTGGCGTCCCCCAGTACCTGCTGGCCTTGGCGGACGAGTCCCACGCAGAGGTCTTCGCCTCACTGGTCCAGGGTGAGGTCTCCCTGTTGCGCGGTGAGGAGCGGCGGATTCTGGACGCCGCGGCGGTGCTCGACGGCGGCTTCGACGTCACGGCGCTCGCCGCGGTGGCCGGAGTCGAACGGGACCGTGCCTGTGTCGCTGCCGGCGCTCTGCTGGGTCGCGATCTGTTACGCCGCTCCGATCCGGCCTCCGTGCTGGTGTTCCGGCACCCGCTGGTGCGCGACGCCGTGTACGGGGCGATCGACAGCTGCTGGCGCCGCGAGGCCCACCGGCGGGCCATCGACCACCTGCGGAGAATGCGGGCCCCCGCAGCCGCGCTGGCCGCCCACGTGGCCGCCGCCCCGGACGGGGCGGACCCCGGCGACGTGGACATCCTGCTGCGTGCCGCGGAGGAGGCGCTGCCGGCAGCCGACCAGGCGATCGCCTGGCTGGAGACAGCGCTGCGGATGCCGCTGCCCCGGCTCCTGCTGGGGGAGGTACTGCTCGCCCTGAGCCGCGCCCTCTGCACGGCCGAGAGGTTCGAGGACGCGCTGCCACTGCTCAGGGAGGCCATGGCACTCGGCTCGGCACTGCCACGGAGGACATGGGTGAAGGCCGTCGCGCGCGGCGCCATGATCGAGACCCTGCTGGGGCGCTACTCGGAGGCCGACGCGACGCTGGACGGGGCACTCGCGACCTTCGGTGACGAGGCGTCGCTGGAAGAGGTGGAACTGCTGGTGCGGCGCGGAGTGGTCGGCCTGTTCGACGGCCGCACGCTCGACCCGGAGACGGTGGCCCTGGCGGTCACGCGCGCCCGCGCGTACGACTGCCACACCTCGAAGGCCGCGGCGACGGCCCTGCGTGCGCTGGGAGCGGCGTCCTCCGGCGACATGCACACGGCGGAGACCGCCCTGGAGGAGAGCGCCGCGTGCATCGAGCAACTGGCCGACGCGGAACTCGCGGAGAGCCCCGACTGCCTGGCGCTGCTCGGGTGGGCACAACTGAGTCTCGCCCGCTTCGTGGACGCCGAAGCCACCATGCGCAGGGGAGTGGCGCTGACGAGGGAGTTCGGCGAAACCAGCGTGCTCCCCCTGTTCCTGACGGGGCTGAGCCTCGTGTACACCAAGCTCGGCCGCATCGACGACTCGCGGCGCGCGGCCGTCGAGATGAAGGAGTGGGCCCGCAGGGTGGGCGCCGACCAGGTCAGGGACATGGCACTGGCCCTGGAGGCCAACTGCGCGATCTGGCTGCGCCGCACGGACGACGGCAGGCGGGCCGTCTCCCGCGCCCAGCGGCTCATCAACGGGCTTCCCTCGGGAACGTACTGGTACAGCCTGGGTGCGGCCATGTGCCTGGCGGCATCCGTGGAGACGGGGGAGGACACCGAGTACTGCATGGCCCTCGTGCTCGACGCCGGCGGCGGTGCCGCGCTGCCCAACCTCACCCTGGTGCTGCGCGCCCAGTGCTTCGAGCTGCTGTGCGCGGCGGCGATCGCGCAGGGCAGCCCGTGGGCCGTCGAGTACGCGGAGCGGGCGATGAGGACGGCGGAGGCCGTGGGCCTCACCTACCAGCGGGCGTTCGCGCTCTCCGCACGGGGGCACGTGCTGCGGGCCCGCGGAGAGTTCGACGAGGCGACCATGCGCTACTGGGAGGCGGCGGACCTGTTCGCGGCGCACGGCGCGCTCGGATCACAGGCTCGCGCCTTGACGCTCGCGGCCGAGTGCGCGGCGGCCGCAGGCAGCCCGAACCATGCGGCGGAGATGCTTCGGCCCGCCCGGGAGCTGGCGATGCGATGCGGTTCGCCGGTCCTGATCGCCGCGACGAAGGGATCCGGGGGACGACGCCAGGGAGGCCAGATGCGGGACACCGCCGCCGACGAGCCGCCGGGCGGCCGGGATCACCTCCTCGACCTGTCGTGCCTGACCGACCGGGAAAGGGAGATCGCGGCGATCGCCGGAAGGGGCCGCAGGACCAAGGAGATCGCGGCACAGCTCTGCCTGAGTCCGCGGACGGTGGAGGTCCATCTGTCCCGCATCTACCGCAAGCTGAACGTGCCGTCACGCGCCGCGTTGGTCAGGCTGATGGCACAGGCCGCCTGACGGGTCGCCTTCCTCCGGTTCGGGAACGCCCGGCGACACGTCGCGTGCCGGGTTCCCTCCGCGCCGGAGCGGGATGTCCCGCCCGACGTGGAGGGAACCCGGCACGCGCGGCCCACCCGCCCGGATGTCCGCACCCGATCAGACGGCCGGCCGCAGCTGCAGCCGCTCGTCCGCCAGCAGGATGGCGTGCTGCAGCTCGAACAGCGCTGCGCACGGGTCGAGCCCCAGCTCGGCGCGGAGCGTGCTGCGCGCCGTCTGGTAGGTGCGCAGGGCCTCGGCGCGCCGGTCGCTGCGGTAGAGGGCGATCATCAGCTGCCGGTAGAAGGCCTCGTGGAGCGGGTAGCGGGCGGTCAGTGACTGGAGGGTGCTGACCGACTCCCGGTGACGTCCGAGCACCAGGTTGGACTCGATGAGCATCTCCAGGCTCTCCAGGCGTACCTCCTTCAGCCAGGTCACGAAACCGTTGGTGATGCTGCCGCCCTGGAGCCGGTCCAGCTCCTCCCCGTGCAACAGGTCGAGGGCGCTCTGCAACACCACCGTCGCCTCCTCGTGCCGCTGGGCCCGCGCGTGGGCGCGGCCCTGCTGGGTCAGCCGCCGGAAGACGTGCAGGTCCAGATCACCGTACGGCACCCGGATGAGGTATCCGGGGGGCTGTGTGAGGATCGGGTTCTCGTCGACGTCCGGGCGGGCGAGGAACTTGCGCAGCTGCGACACATAGACGTGCAGGGCCGCCCGGGCGCGACGCGGCGGGTTCTCGTCCCACACCTCGTACATCAACTGGTCGACGGACACCACCTCGTTCGCGCGGATCAGCAGGGCGGTCAGGACTGTGCGGACCTTGTGGGCGCTGGGGACGAGGTACTGGTCCCCGTCGAGGACGCGAAGGCTTCCCAGGATTTCGTACTTCACTTCTCCCCCATCGCGAGTGCGGCCGCGGGCGCGTCGTCGAGTCCGCAACTTCTGGTTCGAGCCTCGCAAGGCCGCCTTCGCCTCCACATCAGGGAAACCACGTACGTGCTCCCGGCCGGCGGCGCACCGCGCCGCCCGGTTGGAAGTCTTGGCCCAGAAAGCTCCGGTATGGGGCCTGGTCGGCCTCCATGTGCTGAACCTCCCGGTTCATCTTGCTATCCTGCCCGGTACAGAAACCGGGGCTTGGAGCGGCGCCCGATCCGCATCCGCGCGAGACCCCGTCGCAGGAGGTGCACGGCGCCATGCCGCGTGGGATCCCCCAGGCGTTCACAACTCTCGTCACCGATGAGGCACTGCCGTATGCCGGGCGCATACGGGAGCCGGGTCCAGCCCTCCGAGCAGTGGCCGGGCCCGGCGTCGGCGGAACCATGACACGGCGAGAGAGGCAACCATGGCGGTACTGGACGGAAAAGCGGCAGTGGTGACAGGGGGTTCCCGCGGCATCGGACGGGCGATCGTGGAGAGACTGGTGCGGGACGGCGCCCAGGTGGTGTTCACGTACGCGCGCGACGAGCGCGCCGCGGCAGAGGTGGAGCGGACGGTCTCCGCCCCCGGAGCCGGCCCGGGAAGCGCCCACGCCGTGCGCGGGGACCTCTCGCGGCACAACACGGCGACGCGGCTCATGGAATACGCCCACCGGAGGCTCGGCGCGCTCGACATCCTCGTCAACAACGCCGCGCACGCCAGCATGACCCCGATCAGGGAACTCGACTGGCACGAGTACGACCGCCTCATGACGCTGAACACCAAGTCGGTCTTCCGGACCGTGCAGTTCGCAGCACGGCACATGCGGGACCACGGCCGCGTCATCAACATCTCCACGGTCGGAACCCGCCGCGCCTGGCCGGGCAGCGCCGCCTACGCCGCCAGCAAGGGAGCCGTGGAGCAACTCACCGCCGTGGCCGCCCGCGAGCTGGGCGACCGCGGCATCACCGTCAACACCGTCTCGCCGGGCGCCACCGACACGGACCTGCTGCGTTCGGCCAACACCGACGAGACGCTCGCGGCCGTGGCCCGCGCGACGGCCCTCGGACGGCTCGGCCTGCCCGGTGACATCGCGGACGCGGTGGGCCTCCTCGCGGCCCCGGACGCCCGCTGGATCACCGGCAAGAACATCCGCGTGGACGGAGGCGAGGTCTGAGCACCGCCCCGCTTGACGCGGGCGAAAGTCCGAGAAAAGTCCCAGAGGACTCCCACGGACACCAGGCGTTCTTCCAGGCCATACGCATACCCCGCGCCAGCGGAGAGGACTGAGCTTCCTCGAGTTGGCCACGATCAGGCGACCCCGGCCGAACGCAACGAGCGAGGCCCCCGGGCTGTTGATCGAGATGTCTGACGTCTCAACCGCGCTGCTCGGGGGCCTCGTTGGTCATCTGTCGTGCCGCACTCGACTGTGCGCGGTAGGTCCCGTACAGCCGGCGCGGAACGCCATCGTCGGGCCCACCCGTCGGCCTCGTCGTGCGGCGAACTCTTGCGGCCCGCCGGGGGGCTTCCCGCAAGGTGCCCGGAGGTCCGTGGTTCGGCCGTGCCGTACGCCGGCCCCCGACCTGGCCGGGCCGCGGGGGTGGCGAGCTCGACCGACACCGGTCGTCCGGTGCGCCGGGCGGCGTCCGGCAGCCGTGCGGACACCAGGGTCCCGGCAGCGTGCGCGCCGACGACCGCGACCCCGCGGTGGTTCACCTGCCGGTTCCCCGGTCACGACGCACCGGCCGCTTCCGCCATGCCCGCGGCGAGGGTGGTGCCGTCGGCGGGGTCGATGAGGAGGAAGGAACCGGTGCGGCGGGAGTCGGCGTAGGTGTCGAGGGCGAGGGGTTCCGCGGTACGGACGACGACTCGGCCGATGTCGTTGGCGACCAGTTGTCCGGGCGCCGGATGTTGGGAGAGGTCGTCGAGGGTGAGCCGGGAGGGGATGTCCTTGACGATCGCCTTGACGGTGCGTGTGGTGTGCTTGAGCAGGACCCGCTGGCCGACCGAGAGAGGCTGGTCGGCGACGTGGCAGACGAGTGCGGTGACGTCCTGCGAGAGGGCGGGCGCCGAGCCGAGCGGGGCGATGAGGTCGCCCCGCGCGATGTCGACGTCGTCACGGAGCCGTACGGTCACCGACTGCGGGGCCCTGGCGAGGTCGACGGCCTCGCCGAGCGCGTCGATGCTCTCGATGGTGGAGGTGCGGCCCGACGGCAGGACGGTGACCTGCTCACCGACGCGGAAGGCTCCGGCGGCGATCTGGCCCGCGTAGCCCCGGTAGTCGGGGTGGGCGGCGGACTGGGGGCGGATGACGTACTGGACGGGGAAGCGTGCGTGGCAGGCGGTCAGGTCGTGGGAGACCGGCACCGTTTCCAGATGCTCCAGGACGGTGGGACCGCTGTACCAGTCCATGTGGGCGGAGGGTTCGACGACGTTGTCCCCGGCGAGGGCGGAGATCGGGATCGCGGTGATCTCGGGAACGCCCAGCTCGCTCGCGTACGCGGTGAGCTCCTCGGCGATCTTCGCGAAGACGGGCTCCGCGTAGTCGACCAGGTCCATCTTGTTGACGGCGAGGACGACGTGCGGGACGCGCAGCAGGGCGGCGACGGCGGCGTGCCGGCGGGTCTGCTCCACGACGCCGTTGCGGGCGTCGACCAGGACGACGGCGAGTTCCGCGGTGGAGGCGCCGGTGACCATGTTGCGGGTGTACTGCACGTGCCCGGGGGTGTCGGCGAGGATGAACCGGCGCCGAGCGGTCGCGAAGTAGCGGTAGGCGACGTCGATGGTGATGCCCTGCTCGCGCTCGGCGCGCAGTCCGTCGGTGAGGAGGGCGAGGTCGGGGGCGTCCTGGCCGCGGCTGCGGGAGGCGTGCTCGACGGCCTCCAGCTGGTCGGTCAGTACCGACTTCGAGTCGTGCAGGAGGCGCCCGACGAGGGTGGACTTGCCGTCGTCGACGGAGCCCGCGGTAGCGAAGCGCAGTGTGTCGATGGTCATGGTCAGAAGTACCCCTCACGCTTGCGGTCTTCCATCGCGGCCTGGGACATCTTGTCGTCGGCGCGGGTCGCGCCCCGCTCGGTGAGCCGGGACGCGGCGATCTCGGCGATCACGGCCTCCAGGCTGGTGGCGTCGGAGTCGACGGCCCCGGTGCAGGACATGTCGCCCACGGTGCGGTAGCGGATCAGGCGGGTCTCGACCGTCTCGCCGTCCTTGGGGCCGCCCCACTCGCCCGCCGTGAGCCACATCCCGTCGCGGGCGAAGACCTCGCGCTCGTGCGCGTAGTAGATCCCGGGGAGCTCGATCTTCTCGCGGGCGATGTACTGCCACACGTCCAGCTCGGTCCAGTTCGAGAGCGGGAAGACGCGGACGTGCTCGCCGGGCGCGTGGCGGCCGTTGTAGAGCTGCCACAGCTCCGGGCGCTGGCGGCGCGGGTCCCACTGCGAGAACTCGTCGCGCAGCGAGAAGACGCGCTCCTTGGCGCGGGCCTTCTCCTCGTCGCGGCGTCCGCCGCCGAAGACCGCGTCGAAGCGCTCCGCCTGGATCTTCTCGGTCAGCGGGAGGGTCTGGAGGGGGTTGCGGGTGCCGTCGGGGCGCTCGCGCAGCACCCCGCGGTCGATGTAGTCCTGCACGGAGGCGACGTGCAGGCGCAGCCCGTGGCGGGCCACGGCCCGGTCGCGGTAGTCGAGGACCTCGGGGAAGTTGTGCCCGGTGTCCACGTGCAGCAGCGAGAACGGGACCGCGGCCGGGGCGAACGCCTTCAGCGCCAGGTGGAGCATGACGATGGAGTCCTTGCCGCCGGAGAAGAGGATCACCGGCCGCTCGAACTCGCCCGCCACCTCGCGGAAGATGTGCACCGCCTCCGACTCCAGCGAGTCCAGGTGGCTCAGCGCGAGCGGACTGTCCACGCCCCGCGCGGCAGTTGCGGCAGTGGTCGTCATGCCAGACCCTTCTCGGTGAGCAGCGCGTGCAGCGCCGCCGCGGACTCGGTCACGGACTGGGTGTGCGAGTCGATGCGCAGGTCCGGATCGGCCGGCGCCTCGTACGGGTCGTCCACGCCGGTCAGTCCGGAGATCTCACCCGCCGCCTGCTTCGCGTACAGGCCCTTCACATCCCGCACGGAGCACACCTCGACCGGCGTCGCCACATGTACCTCCAAGAAGGGCGTGTCACTGGCCAGGTGCCGCTCGCGGACGGCCGCGCGGCTGTCCGCGTAGGGGGCGATGACGGGAACGACCGAGGTGATCCCGTTGCGCGCCAGCACCTCCGCCACCAGGCCGATGCGCTGGACGTTGGTGTGCCGGTCCTCGCGGCTGAAGCCGAGCCCGGCCGAGAGGAACGCGCGGATCTCGTCACCGTCGAGCACCTCCACGCGGCGGCCGTCGGCGCGCAGCCTGTCGGCGAGGGCGTTCGCGAGCGTGGTCTTGCCCGAGCTGGGCAGGCCCGTCAGCCATACCGTGGCACCTGGACGGCAGGTGCAGATCGCTTGGTCTTCCATCGGGAACCTTCCGGTTGCGTGGGCGTCGGCCGTACTGGTCGCCGGGGGTGTCAGCCGGCGGACGGGGCGGTTTCCGTACGGGTCTCCGGGGCCGGGCTCTTCTCCTTGCCCAGGGCGCTCTCCGCGGACCCCTCGCGGGGCAGTTGCAGGGTGAGGAAGCCGAGAACGACGGCGACCACTGCGACCACGACGTAGTACCACATGAAATCGCCGGTGACGTTCTTCAGGAATCCCGCCGTGTAATTTCCGACGATTCCGCCGACTCCCTGGGTCACGTTCGTGACTCCGAAGATGACGGTGGCGGCGGCGCCTGACGCGGATTTCGACACGTAGGCCGGGACCAGCCCGTAGATCGGGTAGAACGCGAGGGCGAAGAGGACCCCGGAGACCATCGGGAGGAATCCGACCGGAGCCAGCACGAGCAGGACGGAGGAGAGGAAGAAGAGCGTGTAGCAGATCACCAGGGACGCCCGGACGCCGATGCGGTCGGAGAGCCAGCCGACGGCGAATCCGGCGAACATTCCGATGACGCCGATGGTGCCCCAGACCTGCGCGGCGAAATCGATGTCGAATCCGAGACCTTCGCGCAGATAGGGCGACAGGTAGTTCTGGAACGGCATGCAGGCGAACCCGTTCAGGAACTTCATGACCCAGACGATGACCACCCAGCGCACCAGCACCATGCGCCAGCCCGCGCGGGCGCTGTTGTCCTTGCCGGCGGCGCCCTCCTTCCGGGAGTCGGAGTCCCCCGCGTCCGTGCCGTGTGCCGCGACGGGCGCCGCCTTCTCGTCGGAGCGGAACAGACCGAGCCGGTGGAAGGTGAAGGCGGCGACCGCGGTCACCATCAGGGTGCCGAAGCCGACCGAGTACCACAGGCCCCGCCAGTTGTCGTCCCGCACGAAGCCGGGGACGAGGACGCTGTTGACGACCACTCCGTAGCTGGTGCCGCTGGAGACGAGGCCGAGGACCTTGCCGCGGTGGCGGTAGTCGATCACCCGGCCGACGATCTCGACCAGCGGCACGTAGACGGAGGCGGCCGTACCGCCCATGATCGTCAGCAGGAGCGCGATCAGCACGATGCTGTCGGTCGTCGGCAGCAGCACCAGGCACAGCCCGCACAGAGCCACCGAGCCGATCGTCACCTGGCCGCCGCCGATGCGGGTGGAGAGCCACGTGCCGAGCAGGGCGAACACCAGGAAGCCGAGCTGGCCCGCCGCGGTGATGGTGCCGACCACCGTGTAGTCGAACCCGAGATCCTTGCGCATGTCGGTGACGAGCTGCGCGAACAGGTAGAAGCCGAATCCGTAGGTCGCCGCCACGAAGCTGGTCAGCAGCACGGTGATGACGAATCCGGCGACGGGCGAGGATCGCTTGCCGTTGGTTTGCTGGGTATTCACTGCCGTTGTGGCCTTTCTGACTGCTGCTTCTCTGCCTGCCCGGGACGCTTGCCGGGACCAGGTGCGAAGGGGTGCGGACGATTCCGCGACGCCTCTCAGGGTTTGCGGGCCACGTGGATGACGAAGTCGACTTCGTCGGTGTCGAAGTTCTCCTGGAAGTCGCCGAAGGTCTGGGTGGTGTCGAATCCGGAGTCGATCAGCAGCGTGGAGAGCTCCGCCGCGAGAATGGGATAGACCTCCAGGTGGTGCGTGCCGCCCTGCTGGAAGTCGTACCGGAATCGGCACAGTCCGGCGTCGATGTGCGCGACGCTCACGGTCGCCCCGGTTCCGCAGTAGTAGTAGTTGCCGCTGCTCCGGTAGCGGTGACGGCGGATGGCGTCGAAGTTGCGGTGGTCGACGATGAGGACGCCGCCCGGGTTCAGGGCCTCGTAGAACTGGGCGAGCACCGCGCGGCGGTCCTCCTCCTGGAAGAGGTGCGGGAACGAGCTGCCGAGGCAGACGATCGCGTCGTACCGCCTGTCGAGGTGCTGGTCGAGGCTGCGCCAGTCGGCGTGCAGGACGTCGAAGGTCTGGCCGTGCCGCACGGCGTTGCGGCGGGTGTGCTCGACCATCCGGGCACTGCCGTCGGCGGCGGTGACGTCGAAGCCGTCCTGCGCGAGGGTCACCGCGTGGTACCCGGTGCCGCAGGCGACGTCCAGGACGTGGCGGGCCTCGACCCCGTGGAGGAGCTCCGTGAAGAAGTCCTGCTCGCCCTCCCGGCGGCGGTCCCAGTCGATCAGCTGGTCCCACAGCTCCACGAGGGTGGGGATGTACTGGCCTTCGAAGTCGTCCGACACGATGTCCCGGGCGGGCGCCGTTTGCCGCAGGCCGGGGCCGCGCGGGGTGCTGGGCGTGCCGTCGGCGGCGGATGCCGAACGGTCGGCGCGTACGGCGGGCGTGGTCATGGTGGTCCTCCGGCTCAGGGTGACGGTGGGCGGGTCCGCGGGGACCCGTGCGGGCTGGGCGGGGTGCTCCCGGGGCAGTGCGGTTCAGCGGAACGTGTCCGCGAAGGCCGTGTACTTGGCGCCGAGTTCCTCGGCCCACTCGCCGGCGTCGCCGAGCTTCATGCTCTGGCACTCGTAGCCGAGCAGGCGCTTCATGACGGCCATCTCCGGCTCGGCGAAGTGCACCGTTCCGTCGTCGTCGATGCGGTCGATGCCGTCGGCCCGCTGGCACTCCTCGTTGATCCGGACGGCCTCGTCGCGGTCCAGGCCCTCGGGCAGGTCGAGGGTGGCGCCGCCGCGGTGGACGCGGACCGGGTAGCCGCCCGGCAGGCCGTCGGGCGCGGGGGCGTGGGCGAGTACGCCGCTGTCGGCGGCCATGCCCCGGAGCACGCGTACCGCGGAGGAGGCGGTCAGCAGCTGGCCGTCGATCCCGCCGATCCGCTTGAGCCGGCCGTCGAGCTGGGCGAAGAGAGCCGCGTGGTCCAGCTCCGCGGTGCCGGGCCGCCCGGTGACGCGCGCGGCGAGGTGGTAACTGCCCTTTCCCGCGTCGCCGAAGCGCGGCACGTAGTGGCTGAAGTAGTGCTGTGCGGTGAGCCGGAGTTCGACCTGCGACGGGTCCGCGTCCAGCAGGTGGGCGGCGCCCAGGGTCAGCGCCGGAACGATGTTGGCGACGTTTCCGACCCCGACCGTCGGGGCCAGGCCCACCTTGTCGAGGACCGGGCCGACCGCGTCGGGGAACGCCGCGTTCACCACCTTGGCGTCGACGCCGGAGTCGCGCACCGCCTTCATCAGCAGGTGGTTGAGGGTCAGGTGCATGGGCAGCCAGGGGCCGAACTGCGCCTCGTCGAGGTCCTCGAAGACCTCCTTGGGGAGCGCGGTGATGACCCGCCAGGACTGGAGCGAGGCGCCCATGAAGATGATGTCGGGGCGGACCCGCGCGAGGGTCTCGGCCGTGGCGTCGATGTCACGGAGGTCGACGCCGACGGTGTCGACGGAGCCGTGCAGGCCGAGGTTGGTGGCCGTGAACAGGGCCAGGTTGCCGCGCCTGCGGATGGCCTCGGTGTCCCGGCCGGCCAGGACGACCCGGTTGGTCGCCGCGTCCGAGAGGAGCATGGTGAGCACCTTGGCGCTCAGGTCGCCCATGCCCAGAAGCATGATCAGGGGCTTGCCGGAACGGTCGGTCGGGGAAGTCAAGGTGTGCCTCCATGGCGTACGGAGAGGGGGGCGGAGTACCGCCCTGCGCGGTGCGTGCGCCGTGCCGGCGTACGCACCGGGCGGGTCATCGCGGGTAGGAGCCGTTGTCGGCGCGCAGCAGCGCGCCGGTCAGGGTCCGGGACTCGTCGCTGAGCAGGTAGGCGCACACGTCGGCCACGTACTCGGGCAGGATGTCGCCGTCGAGCTGTTCCTGGCGCTTGTACTCCGCGTACCGGTAGTCCGGTATCCGGTCGGCGATGGCGGTGTTGACGATGAGCCCGGGCGAGACCACGTTGACCCGGATGTACGGGGCGAAGTTCATGGCGTTGGACTTGGTGAGCCCGATGACGCCGGCCTTGACCGTGCCGTAGAGGGCGTCGGAGCTGCCCACCTCGCCCGCGACCGACGCCAGGTTGACGATGGCGCCGCGCCGTTCGGCGGGCAGCAGGTGGTCGGCGAAGCGGCGGGAGAGCCACACCGGCCCTTTGACGTTCACGGCGATGACCCGCTCGATCGTGGCGTCGTCGTACTCCCAGACCGGCTGTCCGAGGTAGAGACCGGCGTTGTTGACGAGGCCGTCCACCTCGGGGTGCTCGGCTATGACCTGGTCCATGAAGGCGTCGCACTCCTCGTGCGAGGCGACGTCGGCGACGTGGGTCCGCAGGGGACGGCCCGCGTGCTCGTCGGCCAGCGACTTGAGACCCGGCTCGTCGATGTCGCAGGTGATGACGGTCTTTCCGGCGTCCAGCAGCCGGCCCACCAGGGCGCGGCCGACACCGCTGGCCCCGCCGGTGACGATGACGGTGGTCACGCTCACAGGACTGCCTCCTCGGCCGGCTGCAGCCGGTACTGGTCCAGGTGCTCGTAGAAGGGACGGCTGTACCGCTCGAACTCCCGCAGGTCGGGGCGCGTCTCGTAGGTGAAGCGGTAGGAGCGCTGGGGCGCGCTGATGCCGTTGCTCGCGGCGACGTCCGTGTGCCAGCCGGACCAGGTGGACCACTGGGGCTGCTCTCCGGCGCTCCAGTGCAGGGCCTCGGGCAGGAAGGGGATGCCCACCGCGTCGCAGTAGGCGGCGAGGGTCGCCTCCGGGCGGGTGGCGAGGTCCGCCGCGTTCACGACCACCGGGGTGGTGCCGGTCAGGTCGCGGACGGCGTCGAACGTGCGGGCCAGCTGCTCGTAGCCGAGCACCTCCCGGGTGAGTCCGGGGTGCACCGTGGCGTGCGAGAGGACCGCTTCCTCGGGGTCGCGGATCAGGAAGGTGTTGACCTGGCCCCGCAGGTAGTCGGGGTCGTCGAGGAGATGGTCGAGGCAGTGGTAGGGGAAGTCCTTGTGGAACACCGGGCCTTCGAGCCGCGCGTCCTCCATCATCCGCTTGATCTCCGGATAGGTGAGCGGGTGGCTCGGGTCCGGGTTCTTGTGCGGGATGGCGGCCCGTTCCTCGTGCATGAAGAACACGTAGGCGAAGGCCTCGTGGAAGACCTTGAAGTCGCGTCGTTCGATGAACGAGCGCTCCAGCGCGGTCGACATCGACCGGGGGTGGCTCCACAGCGCGATGGACTTATGCATGACACCTCCTTGGGGGTGGGGAAGTACGGGGGAGCGAGGGGGTCAGACGAGCAGCAGGGGGCGCGCCGGGGAGACGGCAGTCTGGAACTGGTGCGCCACGAAGTCGATCAACTTCCGCGTGTTGGACATGACTTCGGCGTACGTCGACACGAACGGCCCGTAGTGGGCGAACTCCTCCGGGCGCATGCCCTTGGGGTCGTAGGCCCGCTGGAAGGACGGAAGCCACATGAGCTTCTCCAGCACGTCCGCGGGGACCTCCTGACCGATGGCCGTGGAGTCGAAGGCCGGCAGTTCGCTCTCCCGTCGCATGACGTCCGCGATGAACTGCGGCTTGCAGGTGTAGGCGACGGCCCCTCCGGCGCTCTGCTCCAGGTGCATGCTCAACGTGCTCCCGTGTCCGGGGTCGTCGACCTCCAGGCTGGACAGCAGCGGCTTGACGGGATGCCCGTTCTGCGCGATGAGCCGGTGGATGCGCTTGAGGACGGCGAGCTCGCCCCACCTCAGGTCGGAGGGCGAGAGGTCGATGTCGCGGATGGCGGCCTCGTACCGCAGGTCCTTGTTGGCGCCGAACCGGCCGATCATGTGCGTGAACACCCCGCGCCACCGGCCGGTGTCGATGCCCCGGGTGTGCGCCTCGGCGAGGCCCGACTCCACGGCCTCGGCACAGGCGATGAACTGCGGGACCGTGTACGAGAGCGTGGAGTTGACGGAGACGCCGCGTGCCACCAGCTGCCGGATCACCTGGTAGCCCTGCTTGGTGCCGGGAACCTTGACCATGAGGTTGGGGGCGATCCGGGCGATGCGCAGGGCCTGTTCGAGCATGAGGTCGGCGTCGAGCATGTGGCGGGGGTCGAGCTGGCCGGACACCCAGCCGAACCGGCCCTCCGTGGCGTGCCACATCGGCAGCATCTCGCGGGCGGCGCGGCGCAGCGCCTCCTCGTAGACGAGCGCGAAGGTGCTCTCGATTCCGGGGGTCAGCTGGTAGCGGATGAGTTCCTGGATGTCGTTGCGCCAGCTCTCCGGAGAGGCCAGGACGCTCTGCGCGACCAGGGAGGGGTTCGTGGTGACCCCGCGGACGAGGGACCGTTCGGGCGTCGCCGGACACAGGAACCGGTCCAGCTGCTCACCCCAGCGGCTCCGGGTGTCGTCGTCGGGTGCGGCGGCCAGCTGCTTGCGCCGCCAGTGGGGGAAGTCGAGGGGCGAGGAGTCCCACCAGATCTCCGCCGACTCACCGGCCTGCTGCAGCTCGTGAAGAACACTCGGCATACGGATCGTGCCTTTCCGTCTTGGTCTCTCTGGAGGGCGGGTCGCGATGGGGCTCTGTGGCGGGCGGTCGTCCTGGAGGGGGCTCGAAGGGGCAGGGCGGAGGGGGGAGTGGGGAAGGGGGGGAGGGGTCCGGTCACGCGGCGGTGGGGTCGTGCAGGAGTCCGGCCGCCCACTCGTCGAGCAGTCCCGGCAGCTCCGCCATGCAGCCGAAGGCGGTAGCCCCCTCGGCGGCGAGGAGGGCGGACGTCCCGCTGTGCGGCGGGGCGTAGGCGAACACGGACATGCCTGCCGCGATGCCGGCCTGCACGCCGACCAGGCTGTCCTCGACGACCGCGCAGCGCCCGGCCGGTACCCCGCGGTCGGCCGCCGCGTGCAGGAACAGCCCGGGGTCCGGCTTCCAGGCGCCGACCTCGTAGGCGCTGTACACGCGGTCCTCGAAGTGCGGCAGCAGGCCGGTCAGCCCGAGGGTGTGAAGGATCTTCTCGCGGGGTGCGCTGGAGGCGGTGCAGAAGGGCAGTACGAGCCCTTCCAGGACCTCCTGGACCCGGGGGACCGGCAGGAGGTCGGTGGAGAAGAGCTCCGAGCATCCCTTCCGGAACGCCGGGACGAAGTCCGCCGGCAGCGGCCTGCCGAGCATGGACTCCAACTGGTCCACCCATGCGGCGACCTTCCGGCCCCGGATGAATTCCAGCGCCTGTTCCGGGGAGAAGTCAATACCCTCCTCGGCGGCCATTCCCCGCATGATCCGAGCGCTCAGGGGTTCGCTGTCGACCAGAACCCCGTCGCAGTCGAAGATGACCAGACCCTTCGTCATGAAGAAACCTCTCCTTGTCCTGGGGGTCGTCCTGGGCGCGGTGCCGAAATGCATCTTCGAGGGCGACCGGCGTTCTTTCCACGCTCTTCGGCGGCGGGACCCGACCAGTGAAGCAAGGCGTTCTTACGATTCGCTCACTGCTCGATACCGGACCCCTTCCCCGGCCCCGCAAAACGTGTCAAATCGGGCGTGGATGACAGAGTCTGCCGGCCTTTGTGGGCACGGTCCGGCGACGGGGATACGTTCCTCGTGTGGACACGGACGGCAGCTCACCAATGTGCACGTGAGAGGGAGTTCAATGAAGTTCGCAGTTCTCGGCCCGCTGTCCCTGACGGGCCCCGGGGGTTCGTTGCTCCCGACTCCGCCCAAGACCCGGCAACTGCTGGCGCTGCTGGTGCTCCACGCGAACTCCCTGGTCACGCTGGACACCTGTGTCCGGGAGCTGTGGGGCGACTCGTCGCCGCGCAGCGCCGTGCAGAGCGTGCACACGCGCGTCTTCCAGATCCGCCAGGCGCTGTCCGGCGACCTCACCGGCCCGACGACTGCCGAGAGCAAGCGCACTCTCGAAACGCACCACCAGGGTTATTCGCTGCACATCGAGAAAGGAAATCTCGATCTCGACGTGCTCGACGCGCACATGGCGCGGTTCCGGCTGGCCCGTCCGCGGAACGACGACCTCGAGATTTCCACGGAGCTCCGGTCAGCACTCGGACTCTGGCGCGGGCGCCCACTGGTGAACATTCAGCAAGGGCCGTGCATCCAGGCCCGAGTGGCGGGTCTGGAAGACCTGCGCATGACGACTCTGGAACAGTGCATCGAGGCGGAACTCAGGCTCGGAATGCACCACAGGTTGCTTTCGGAATTGAGGACGCTCGTCTCGCAGTACCCGGTGCACGAGAACCTGCACGCCCAGTACATGGTCGCCCTCTACCGTTCGGGCCGTACCGCGGAAGCCCTCGGGACCTATCAGCGGCTCCACCGGACCCTCACCCGGGAACTCGGCATCGAACCCTCGCACCGGATGCGTCAGCTGCAGACCGCGGTGCTCACGGAGAGCGAGGTGCTCGACGTGGCCACGCCGCACCGGGCCGTCCTGTCCGTGGACCTCATGGCGAGCCCTTGAGTCCCGCGGGCGCGGGCGGCGTGGAATCCCGCCGCCCCGGCATCGCTTCCCCCCGCCCCGTCATCGACCGAGGAGAACCCACGTGTCAGCCGTGGAAGCCCACGCGTCGCCGAGCCGCGGCACCGGAACCGGCCCCACCGGAAAGGACGCCCGACGGGTCCGCCGGTTCGAGACCAGGATCGCCGTCTGCGCCGGCGGCGGCGAGGTCTGCGACGGCTGGGTGCTCGGCGTCGTCGGCGCGGCCCTGCCGCTCGCACGCGAGGACCTCCAGCTCACCTCCGCGTGGGCCGGACTGATCGGCGCCGCTTCGCTCATCGGCCTGTTCTTCGGCGGCCTGATCTTCGGATGGCTCACCGACAAGGTGGGCCGCCAGAAGATGTACCTCATCGACCTGCTGGTCTTCCTCATCGGTTCGTTGCTGCAGTTCGTGGTCCAGGACCCCGTGCAACTGCTCGTCGTGCGGCTGGTGATGGGAGCGGCGGTGGGCGCGGACTACGCGATCGCCGGTGCGTTGGTCGCCGAGTTCGCACCGCCCGCGCGACGCGGCCGTCTGCTGGCCTCCCTGATTGTCTTCTGGTACGTCGGCTACACCCTGGCCACCGGGTTCGGCCTCGCCATGACCTCCCTCACCGACGACCCGACCGCCTGGCGCTGGATCCTCGCCAGCAGCGCACTGCCCTCCCTGGTGGTGCTGCTCGCCCGGCTGGGCACCCCGGAGTCCCCGGCCTGGCTGGCCGGAAAGGGCCGGATCGCGGAGGCCGAGGAGATCAGCCGGCGCTGGCTCGGCCGGGAGCTGGAGCGGCCCGCACCGGACGGTGCGACCGTGCACACCCGGCACAGCACCCTGTTCGCCCCCGCGTATCTGCGCCGTACCGCCTTCACCAGCCTCTTCTGGCTCTGCCAGGTGACCCCGTTCTTCGCCGTCTCCACCTTCGCCCCACAGGTGCTCGGCCTGCTGGGGGCTCCGGGCGGCGGAGTGGGCGAGCTGCTGCTCAACGTGTTCCTCCTGGTGGGCTGTCTGACGGGCACGGTCGTCATCAACAGGGTGGGACGGCGGGCCCTGCTCCTGTGGCCGTTCTGCGTCACGGCCGCCGCCCTGCTGCTCCTCGGCCTGTGGCCACAGGCGCACCCGGCGGTCGTGGCGATCGGCTTCGGCGTCTTCGCGTTGTTCCACGCCGGGTCGAGCGTGCTGCAGGCCGTCTACCCCAGCGAGGTCTTCCCCACGGAGATCAGGGCCACCGGCATCGGCTTCGCCGCGGCGGTGAGCCGGATCGGCGCGGCCCTCGGCACCTTCCTGGTCCCCCTGGGACTCGACGCCTGGGGGGTCGGCGCGGTCATGCTGCTCGGCTGTGCGGTCTCCGTACTGGGCGCCCTGGTGACCGCGGCCTGGGCCCCGGAAACCGGTGGCATGGAACTGTCCCGGGCGAGCAGCCCCGGAGCCTCCTGACAGGCGTACCGCCCCTGTCGCCCCGACCAGGTCCTGACGGCCGGCCACATCCGCCCGCCGAAACCACTCTCGTCTCTCTTTCCTTACTGAGGAGTGTCATGTCCCGTCGTCTGTTCACCTCGGAGTCCGTGACCGAGGGCCACCCCGACAAGATCGCTGACCAGATCAGCGACACGATCCTCGACGCGCTCCTGCGGGAGGACCCGGCTTCCCGGGTCGCCGTGGAGACCCTGATCACGACGGGCCTCGTGCAGGTCGCGGGTGAGGTCACCACGAAGGCGTACGCGCCGATCGCGCAGCTCGTGCGCGACAAGATCCTCGAGATCGGTTACGACTCGTCCAAGAAGGGCTTCGACGGCGCTTCCTGCGGTGTGTCGGTGTCCATCGGCGCGCAGTCCCCGGACATCGCGCAGGGCGTCGACACCGCGTACGAGAAGCGTGTCGAGGAGTCCGCCGACGGTGAGGAAGGCGACGAGCTGGACAAGCAGGGCGCGGGCGACCAGGGCCTGATGTTCGGCTACGCGTGCGACGAGACACCGGAGCTGATGCCGCTCCCGATCCACCTCGCGCACCGTCTGTCGCGCCGTCTGTCGGAGGTCCGCAAGAACGGGACGATCCCCTACCTGCGTCCCGACGGCAAGACCCAGGTCACCATCGAGTTCGACGGTGACAAGGCGGTCCGCCTGGACACCGTGGTCGTCTCCTCGCAGCACGCCTCGGACATCGACCTGGACATGCTGCTGACCCCCGACATACGGACCCACGTCGTCGAGCACGTGCTGGCCGCCCTGGAGAGCGACGGCATCAAGCTGGACACCGAGGGCTACCGCCTGCTGGTGAACCCGACCGGGCGCTTCGAGATCGGCGGCCCGATGGGCGACGCGGGTCTGACCGGCCGCAAGATCATCATCGACACGTACGGCGGCATGGCCCGCCACGGCGGCGGCGCCTTTTCCGGCAAGGACCCGTCCAAGGTCGACCGTTCGGCGGCGTACGCGATGCGCTGGGTCGCCAAGAACGTGGTGGCCGCGGGTCTCGCCGCGCGCTGCGAGGTGCAGGTGGCGTACGCGATCGGCAAGGCCGAGCCGGTGGGCCTGTTCGTGGAGACCTTCGGCACCGCCACCATCGACACCGACAAGATCGAGCACGCCATCGCCGAGGTCTTCGACCTCCGCCCGGCCGCGATCATCCGCGACCTCGACCTGCTCCGCCCGATCTACGCGCAGACCGCCGCCTACGGCCACTTCGGCCGCGAGCTGCCCGACTTCACGTGGGAGCGCACCGACCGCGTCGAAGCGCTGCGCGCCGTCACGGGGGTGTGAACGTGGTGCACATCCGGCAGCAGACGGCGTCCGGCCCGCCGCCGTTTCCGCGGCCCGGCGCACCGTACACCTTCTCCTTCGAGTTCTTCCCAGCGAGGACAGCGGCGGGCGACCGGGCGTTGTGGCGGGTGATCCGGCGCGCGGAGGCGCTGTCGCCAGCGTTCGTGTCCGTCACCTACGGAGCAGGGGGCTTCTCCCGCGACCGCACCGTCGACGTCACCCGGCGCATCGCGGCGGAGACGACGCTGCGCCCCGTCGCGCACCTGACCGCGGTCGGCCACTCGGTGGCCGAACTGCGGGCCGTCGTCGGCCAGTACGCGGACGCCGGCATCCGGGACGTCCTCGTCCTGCGGGGCGACCCGCCGGGCGACCCCATGGGCGAGTGGACTCCGCACCCGCAGGGCTTGCGCCACGCCGGTGAACTCGTCGAACTGGTGCGGTCCCTGGGCGACTTCACGATCGGCGTGGCGGCGTTCCCCGAACGTCACCCCCGGTCCCCCGACTGGGACAGCGACATCCGCCACTTCGTCGCCAAGTGCCGGGCGGGGGCCTCCTACGCGATCACACAGATGTTCTTCGACGCGGAGGACTACCTGCGACTGCGCGACCGGGTGGCCGCCGCGGGCTGCGACATCCCGATCGTCCCGGAGATCATGCCCGCCACCGACGTCCGGCAGATCGCCCGGTTCGCGCAGCTCAGCGGGGCCACCTTCCCCGCCGGACTCGCCCGCCGCCTGGAAGCGGCCCGTGACGATGCCGAGGCGTCCCACCGCGTCGGCGTGGAGCACGCGACGGCGATGGGCCGCCGGCTGCTGGCGGAGGGCGCGCCCGGCCTGCACTACATCACCCTCAACCGCTCCGCCGCCGCCTTCGACGTGCACCGGGGCGTCCTCGCCGCGATCCGGGAAGGCACCGCCCCGCCCGCCGACGCCGCCCGGCCCGCCGACGCCGCCCGGCCCGCGGGCCGGGACGGCGGCCCCGTCCTCGCGGCCACCGGACAGAGGCCCGCCGGTTGAGCCCCCCGGGGCCCCGACCGCCCGCGACGACCACCGAGAGCACTCTGGGGAATGCTGTGCGCCTTGCCATCAGCGGTTCCATCGCCACCGACCACCTCATGACCTTTCCCGGCCGGTTCACCGACCAACTGGTGCCGGGTCACCTCGATCACCTGTCGCTGTCGTTCCTCGTGGACGACCTGGAAATACGGCGTGGAGGGGTCGCCGCGAACGTCGCCTTCGGTCTCGGCCGCCTTGGGCTCGCCCCCCGCCTCGTCGGCGCCGTGGGGGCGGACTTCGACGAGTACCGCGTCTGGCTCCGGGCGAACGGCGTCGACACCGATCACGTCCGCGTCGTCGAAGAGCGGCGGACAGCACGCTTCATGTGCACCACCGACCAGGACCAGAACCAGGTCGCCTCGTTCTACGCCGGAGCGATGTCCGAGGCCGTACGGATCGACCTCGCCGACCTCGTCGACGGATCGAGCGGCCCGGACCTGGTGCTCGTCGCGCCCAACGCCCCGGACGCCATGCTCCGGCACACACGGCAGTGTGCGGAGTTGGGCCTGCCGTTCGCCGCCGATCCCTCGCAGCAACTCGCCCGGCTCGGCCGGGAGGAGGCACGGCTGCTGGTCACCGGGGCGCGCTGGCTGTTCACCAACGCCTACGAGGCCGCTCTCCTGCGGGAGGTGAGCGGCTGGAGCGAGCAGGAGATCCTCTCCCGGGTGGGCACGTGGATCGTCACGCACGGCGCCGACGGCGTCCGCACGGCCACCGCCGACGGCGTGCGGCAGTCCTTCAGGGCCGTGCCGTCGCACAGCGTGGTGGACCCGACCGGTGCGGGCGACGCCTTCCGGGCCGGTTTCCTCGCCGCCACCAGCTGGGGGCTCACGCCCGACGCGGCGGTCCCGCTCGGATGCGCCCTGGCCACCGAGGCGCTGGAGACCGTGGGCTGCCAGCTCTACCGGGCGACTTCCAAGGACCTGCTGGCCCGGGTCACCGCGACGTACGGACAGTCCGTGGGCGACGCACTGGCCGTGCACCTGGGCCGGTGTCGGTGAGCGAGGTGGACGCCGAACGCCCCGACCGGTGCGCACGGACGCCGGCCGGGCGGAACGCGGACCGGAGGACGGGATGAGTGAGCACGCGCGGAACACCCGGGCGACACACACCGGTTCGGCGTTGGGGGCCTTGGCCCACGAAGGCGTTGCCGTGTGGATCCAGGGGCTTTCCCGCCGGTCGCTCGCAAACGGCACCCTGGCCCGGCTGGTTGCCCGGGGAGCCGTGGGCGGCGCCGTGCTGTCCCTGCGGGACCTGGGGCGGGAGACACGCGAGGGGACCGCGTACCGGGCGCAGATCGGATCGCTCCGCGCGCGTGGCGTCGGTGCGGAGGATGCCCTGAAGGCGCTGCACCGCTACGACACCCGGTGGGCCTGCGACGTGCTGGCGGCGCGTTTCGCGGCGACCCGGGGCGCGGACGGCTGGGTCTGTGCCGAGGTGGACCCGCGGTCGGCCGGCGACGCACCGGGCCTGCTCGCCGAGGCGAGGGCCTTGGCCGGCGCGGTGGCCCGCCCCAACCTGCTGGTCTCGGTGCCGGCTACCGCGGCGGGCCTGGCGGCGGCGAGCGACTGCCTGGCGGAGGAGATCGGCGTCAACATGACCCACCTGTACGCCCCGCGCCACTACCGGGACGCCGTTGACGCGTACTTCGAAGGACTCGGCCGGACACTCGCGGCGGGGCGTCCCCCGACGGGCAGCTCGGTGGCGTCCTTCGACGCGACCCGGACGGCGAAGGTCCTGGTCGGCCGGCCCGGCACGGCCGCACCGCCCGCCCGGCCCGCGCAGGCCCTCGCCCGTGCCGCCTACCTGCTGTACGAGGAGAGCCTTGGCACCCCCGCGTGGCGCAGGTTGCGGCACGCGGGCGCCCGGCAGCAGCGGCTGCTGTGGCCGGACGCCGGTGAGGCCGACCCCGCGGCCGCGGTTCACCTCGCCGAGGATCTGGTGGCCTGGAACACCGTCCAGGCGATGTCGGAGCGGACGCTGGACGCCGTGGTCCGGCAGGGCCACCCGCAGGGCGACACCCTCTCGCACCGGCCCGCCGACGCGCTCGAGCGCCTGGCGCAGTCCTGGGCGACGAGCGCCGACGTGGAGCGCGTCGCCACGGCTTTGGCCGCCGCGGAACTGCGCGAGCGCGCGCGGGAGACCGAGGCACTCACCGGTGACTGGCGGAACCTGTAGGAGCGGGCCGCGGTGTCCGGGGAAGGGGAGTTCCGCTGGAAGCCGATATCCGCGGCGCGTTTCAGACGGGTTGCCCGGCGCCGGAGCAGCACCGCCTGCTCCCCACCGGAACCACTTCCAGCAGGGAGTGCTCGATCGGATCGGTTCCCTCGAGCACCGTGCGGCGGCGCAGCACCCGCAGCTCACGGCCGCATTCCCGCGCGATCTCCGCCAGTGCGCCAGCGTCGCCCCGCTCGCAGAAGTGCAGCAGAGCGGAACCGTCGTCGGTCAGATGGTGCACCGCCTGTTCCAGATACCGGCGGTGGGTCCGGTACCCCGCGTCCATGTAGGCGCGCTCGTGCATCGAAGCGTAGGAGAACCGGTCGGGAGCGAGCACGTAGTTGGAGCTCCAGAAGACGCGGTCGAAGCGGGCGTCGTCGTCGATGGCGTCGAACAGGTCGCTGTGCAGCACCGTCAGACGATCCGTCACCCCGTGTCGTTCGGCATTCATGCGGGTGTTCTCGACGGCGCTGCGGTTGATGTCCGTCGCCAAGGTCGTGCAATTGGCCAGAGCGGCCTGGACGGAAATGACTCCCGCTCCACTGCCGATCTCCAGCAGGGAGGACGGTGCGGCTCCGGGGTCGGGATCGGTGAGCCCGAGAAACTCGAGGGCCGTTGCCGTGGACGGCGAATAGACCGGTGCGAACACCTCGTCCAGCAGGTCCCATTCACGGCCCGCCATCGAGAAGACCCGGGGGCGATCCGGATCGGTCATCGAAAGCCTGCTGCGGTCACGGGACTTGAGGTGGCATTGGACGTGGGACATCGGACCTCCGGGCGACGGGGGCGAGTGGTGTCTCGTGGTCACACTCCTACGGCTCCGGTCTGCCGGGAAGGTGACCCAGTGACATGCCGGGCCCTGCCGATGGTGGCGGGAACACCACCCATGACATGTGACGCTCGCCACAGTGGGGGATATCCGTGCCGGTCGGGGCAGGGGCTGAAGCTGAGGGCTGATGCCGACGTGCGTGAACGGCAGTTGCGCACTTCCTGACGAGGTAGCCACATAGATGGAATCAAGTGAGCATTCCGGCATAAGTGAGATCCTCGGCGTTCTGGAACTGCTCGCCGCGGAAGCGCCGTTGACCGAGATCGAGGAGCGGCTCCGACACGCTCGCGCCACGCTCCCGGGCACGGAGGCGGAACACCTGGAGCGTGCGGGCCGCATGGCTGCCGGCATCCACGCCCTGTTCTCGCGCCGCCAGCAGCGTGAGACCGAGCTGTCCGGGCTCGTGGACACCGCGCGCGACCTCACCCTTCCCTACGACCTGGACTCCCTGCTGTCGACGATCACCCGTCGCACCCGGACGCTGCTCGGCCTGGACATGTCGTACATCACCTTCCGCGACCCCGACGCGGGCGACAGCTTCGTCCGCACCGCCGATGGCCACGCGTCCGCACTGACCGTGGGCTACCGCGTCCCGCACACCGCGGGCCTGGGCGAAGAGGCCATTCAGCAGGCCGTGCCGATGTGGAGCGCCGACTACCTCGCCGACAGACGGATGCGGCACTCCGAGGTCCTGGACGAGGTGGTCCGCGCCGAGGGGCTGAAGGCCATCATCGCGGCTCCGTTGAGGTTCGGCGACGACGCCTTCGGCGTGCTGTACGCGGCGGACCGCAACGTCCGGCACTTCACGGTCGGCGAGGTCTCCCTGATGAGTTCACTCGGAGACATGGCCGCGGTCGCCATCGAGAAGACACGCACCCTGGAGCGCAGTCACGACGAGGTACTCCACCTCCAGTCCGACACCTGCCGCATCGCCGCCGAACTGCGCGAACTGCGGAGCCGGGCGGAGCAGCACGCCGCGCTGGTGGACCGAGCGCTCGGCGGAGGCAGCCTCGGCGCCCTCGTCGACGACGTCGCCCGGGTCTTCGGCGGCGCAGCGTCCGTCTGGGACATGGCGCACCGGCCGCTGGCGGCGAGCGGCACCGTGCCCTCGGCCGTGGAGCAGGAGATGGGGGAGGCGACCCGTACCGCCTTCGCACGGCGCACACCGGCAGCCCTCTCCACGGGCGCCTGGGCCGTGCCCGTCGTCGCGGGTGACGAGAGCCTCGCCGTCCTCCTCATCCACCCGGGGGAGCCCCTGCGGGAAACGGAGAAGACCGCCCTGCGGCTGGCGGCCCAGTCGGTCGCGGTGCTCCTCCAGATGCAGCGGGGGGAGGCCGCCGCGGCGAGCCCCTTCCGGGACGAACTGTTCGAGGATCTGCTGGTCGCACCGCACCGGTTCACCCAGCAATTCGTCGAGCGGGCGCACCGGCTGCGCATCGACCTCGAACGGCCGCACGTGGTCGTGGTGGTGCAGGTGGAGGGCGGCGCCCAGGGCCGGGCGGCCGGCTGGGCCGCGGCGTACGCACGGCGGATGGACGGCTTACGCAGCATCCAGAACGGCTGCATCGCCCTGCTGCTGCCCGGCACCGACTCCAGCGCGGCGGCCGCCGCCGTCTCCGCCGAACTCGGCCCCCTGCTCGACCACCCTGTCACGGTGGGGGCGGCGGGCCCCGTCTCCAGCCCCGACCTGATCCAGCAGACCCACCAGGAGGCGCTGCGCTGCCTGGACGCGCTGGTCTCGCTCGACAGCGTCGGCACCCACGCCGCCACCGAGGACCTGGGCTTCCTCGGCGTGCTCCTCTCCGACAACCACGACGCCGCGAGCTTCGTCCACACCACCATCGGCCTGGTGCTCGACTACGACGACCAGCGGTCGACCGAACTCACCAAAACCCTGGACGCGTACTTCGCCGCGGGCGGCAGTCCGCGCCGCGCCGCCGAGGTACTCCACGTCCACCCCAACACCGTCTCCCGCCGGCTGGAGCGGGTCACGGAACTGCTCGGCGAGAACTGGCTCGCACCGGAGCGGGCCTTGGAGGTCCAGTTGGCCCTCAGGCTCCACCGCACGAGCGACGTCCTGCGGAGAAGGGACCCGCCGTCACGGGACGCGCCCGCCGGACTCGCAGCGCGGGCGGCCAATGTCCCGGAGACCGTTCACGCGGCCCGCGACGCGTTACCCGGCGCCTCGGACGATGCGAGTTCGGCCACTGCATAGGCGCAGGACGCCAGCGTGACGTGTCGGTGCCAGCCCTGGAGCGAGCGCCCCTCGAAGTCCCGAAGCCCCACGTTCCTGCCCCGGTCCCGCCAGCCCGCACCGACCTCGCGCATCAGCCGGGACGCACGCAGGAGGGCGGCCGGCGACGCGTCCCGGGCGTTGGTGAGCCACCATTCGTCCGGGACGCGTCGCGTGCCCCGCCACATGCCGAACAGCGTCACCCTCCCGGGGGAGCCCCCGGCGGCGGCGCCGTACGCTCCAGGCAGCCGTACGTGCGCCGTCGCCGTCACGGGCGGGAGCCCGCCGTGCCCGGCGTACGGCACACCGTCCATGTGTCGTGTCCGGCGGGCCGCGCCGAGCGCGTCACGCACGGGCACGAGACGCTCCTTCCGGCCCCCCGGCTGCCGCTCGTCCACGGCGAGCAGGGTATGACCACTGACGCGTACGGCGACGGGGGACGCTCCGCACAGCAGCCGGGCGACGTCCTCCTGCTCGCCGTCGCCCCGTACGTCCGTCACGCACAGGCTGGAACCGCCCTGCCAGGTCCGTACGTCGTCGAGCAGGCCGGCCACGCACTCCCGGGTCGTGGACGGGGCGCGGCCGCTGTCACCCGGCAGGGCCAGCCGCCAGCTGACCGGGGCGACCAGGTGCTCGGACGCGTACCACATGCCATAGGCTCGCTGCCCGACGACCCGGTGCCCGTCCTCCGCGGAGTAGTGCGGGGCCACGCCCACGGTGCGGCTGCCGGTCTTGGGGATCGACACCGGCAGCGCCACCCAGGCGGCGCTCGGGGAAGTCCCGTCGAGGAACGCCGTGAGCGCCCTGCGCACCGGGCCGACGGACCAGCGCGCACTGTTCACGAAGTGGTGCAGCCGTTGTTCGTCACCGGGCGTGCCGACCGAAGTGGCGATGTTGGCGATCGACTTGCGCCCCTCGGCGGTCAGCAGCCCGTCCATGTACTGCCGCGCCCTGATCCGCTGGTCGTAGCCGCGGAATCCGGCGAAGAGGGCGGTGCAGAGGTCGGTGACGCGATCGGTGCCGTGACCGGCGAGGCGGCGGACGGGAGCCAGGGGACGGCGGCCGGCCGGAGGCCCCGACGCGGGGACCGGCTCGTGAAGGGCTGTGCTGCTGCGGGCCATGGGGGCGCCTCCTGGTGCACGGGGAGTTCAACGCACTGACACCACATTCGGGGCTGCCGCCGCTTCAGGCGATGTGCGACGGAGACACCGCACCGGACGCGGATGGTGACGAGGTCACCATCACTTCCCCTGACGCCCCCATCGGGAGAGGACTCCGCGGGCTGGGGGTGGTGCTCGCGTCACCATGCCCGACTCGCCGCCCTGGGCGTCGACACCGACCCCGGCCGCGGCACCGGCACCGACTTCCGCCACTGCGACCCGAGGCTCCCGTCGACACACGGCCACCCCACCTCCGGCGACCCGCACCGCTTCGCCGAGGCTCCACGGCCACCTACCTGGGCATCTCCATGGCCGTTGACACGCGGCGAGAAGAGCGTCCGACGGGGCGGCAGACCGCTAGCATCCGCCGAGTGACCAGGCACAAGGTGAGTTCACCGTCCGGGCGCGGCGCTGCCGCCCGTGCCCACGCTGTCCGACCACGCCCGGCCCGAGCACCGCTTGACCGCTAGCACAGCCGAGAGGAACAGCACCCGTGAGCGAATGGCAGCTGGCCGAGACTTTCCGCAGCACGTCGGGCGACGTCCGCTGGGGCAGCCTCGGACAACCTGGCCAGGATCCGGTCGTGCTACTGCACGGAACACCCTTCTCCTCGTACGTCTGGCGTGCCGTCGCCCGCTCACTCGCGCGCGGTCACCAGGTGTTCGTGTGGGACATGCCCGGTTACGGGGCATCGGAGATGTCCGTCGGACAGGATGTCTCCCTGGCTGCCCAGGGCCGGGTCTTCACCGAGCTCTTGGCGCATTGGGGCCTGGAGGAGCCTCTGGTGGTCGCCCACGATTTCGGTGGGGCCGTCTCCTTGCGGGCGCATCTGCTGCACGGCGCCCGCTATCGCGCGCTCGCTCTGGTCGACCCCGTCGCGCTGGCGCCGTGGGGGTCGCCGTTCTTCCGGCTGGTCGGTGAGCACTCCGAGGTCTTCGAGCAGCTGCCGCCTGCGCTGCACCACGCTTTGGTGCGCGAGTACGTGGCGTCGGCCAGCAGCCCCGGCCTGCACCCGGCAGTCCTCGACCGGCTCGTCCAGCCCTGGCTCGGCAAGCCCGGCCAGGCGGCCTTCTACCGGCAGATCGCCCAGGCCGACCAGCTCCACACCGACGAGGTGCAGGACCGGTACGGTGAGATCGGCATCCCCACACTGGTGTGCTGGGGCCAGGACGACACCTGGATCCCTGCGGCGAAAGGACGGGAGCTCGCAGCCCGCATTCCGGGCGCGCGACTTGAACCGATCGCCGGTTCGGGCCATCTCGTCCAGGAGGACGCGCCCGCCGAGCTCACAGCCGCTCTCATCGTCTTCCTCCAGAACCACGCTCGGAGGTCCTGACAAGGGCGCTCCGCTGTTCCAGGTCGTGGACGGAAGGGTGCCCGACCTGCATTTCCCGCAGGTCAGGCACCCTTTTCGCGAGACTCTCAGAAGAGCCCGACCTCCTTGGCGGAGTAGGAGACCAAGTGATTGCTCGCTGGTCCGGGAATGGTCCGGATCTTGGTGCAGCCTCGGCCGAGACGGGGTCCTGGACGCGCCTGCTTGGCGTGCCGGCATGAAGGCGCCCGTTGCGATCACCCTGAGGTGCTCAGGACGGGGCCGACTCGATTTGATGCAGTGCATCTGCAATGGCGCGGGCCGACGGCCAGGCGTACTGCCTGAGACGTTGAGGGCTCCGGAGTGGGCGCGGAATCTTTCTCGAAGTGGGCCGCTGTTGGGGGAGTCGTCGAGAGTCGTCGCAAATGGTCATCAGGACGCCACGTTCGTGGTGGCTGAGGTCCGCCCAGGATGCCGCGTCCGTCCGACGGACGGTGCAGGTACCGAAGGGGCGCTGGTCACATGTCGCAGAAGAGACCAGTCATTCGACTGACCTAAAAGGTCGTCTTATTTGGTTGGGCGCAGTCCGAATTCGGTGGCTCTGGACTGGGCGTGGACGCATGATCGCTTCATGACGTCTCCTGCTGCCTTCCGGAATCCGACCAACTGGTCCGACGGCTTCTATGAGCTGGCGATCGAGGTCGGGGCCACCGATGATGCACGCTTGCAGGATGTACTGACTGCCATGTGGGCTGCGGCAGGCATCCAGGGGTGCTTCGGGCGAAACGACCTCGAGCCTGAGGAGCAGGACCCGGTGCCGTGCGGAGTCAGTTCTCTGACCGAGTACGGCCACCTTTTTGGTCAGGCCCGTCTGCCGACGAATCAGCTGGCCGTGTGTGGCTGTGTGGCCATCCGTGGCGGCGATGACAGCAGTGACTGGCTGGACTTCTACATTCCGGTGGGCGCCCTGGGCAATGCCGGCATTGCCTACTGGGATGGCCGGCCATTCTTCAGATCCGACGTGATGGACGACTGGCTGGCTGCCATCGCCAGGGAGACGTTCACCAGAGCCGCCTTCAGCCTGGGGGTTGTCGGGTTTGAGGTCTCCGGATGCGCGGACGCTGGAGCGTTGGCAGGGCACATGCCGCAGGAGCGGGGCGTTGGATACTTGCTGCCCCTAGATGGCGTCCTCCACTACGGAGCTGCCAATACCTGAGCGCTCGAGCGGCCTCTCCCAGACTTGAGTCTGCGGAAGCACATGAGGGTGCAGGCGAGGCTGGTGAGGGCGAGGGAAGTGCTCGGCCCTGCGTTCGTAGCGGCGGTGGAGTCGGCGGCAGCCGGCAAGCCAGGCCATGGTCCGTTCGATCGTCCAGCGGTCTCGGCCGAGTCGCTGTGAGGTTTCGACGCCCTTGCCGGCTACGCGGTGCCGGATGCCTCGCTGTGCCAGCCAGTTCCGCAAGTGGCGGTAGTCGTAGCCCTTGTCGGCGTGGAGCGTGCCGGGCTTGCGCCGACGGGGCCCGCGGCGGGACCGGATGGGAGGTACGCCTTTCACGAGCGGGACCAGCGCCTGGCTGTCGTAGACGCTGGCGCCTGAGATGCCGACGGAGACGGGCAGACCGGTCCGCTCGGTGATCACATGGATCTTCGAGCCGCACTGGCCTCGGTCGACAAGATTCGGATCTGTCAAGTCCCCCTTTGCAGGGCCCGCATGTTCACCGAGTCGATCGCGCACCGCGACCAGTCCAGGTCGCCGCAGGCACCGAGCTCATCGAGGACCAGGCGGTGGAGCTTGGCCCACACCCGGGCCTTGGCCCATTCGGTGCACCGGCGGTGGGTCGTCGCGCCAGATGGGCCGAAAGAGGCCGCCGGCAACTGCTGCCGCGTGCAGCCCGAGGACACAACGAACACGATCGCGGTCAGAACCTCACGGTCGCCATGGCGACGCCCGCCGCCACCCTGCCGTCGGGACGGTGCATCAGGCACGAATCGCTGGAACAGCTCCCACAGCTCATCCGGCACCAGCCGCTCGATAACCCCGCCACGGCGGCAGCCTACTGAGCCAGCTGCGAGTGATCATATTCACACGATCTTCGTCAACTCTTGTGCACCTTCTTACTTGTTCCTTACAAATCTTCCCACTGTTGCTGAAGTGGGAGTTTCACGTGCGTCCGGGTCGCTCGCTGGTTGTTCTGCTTGCTTCTGTCATGGCTGTGCTGGGGGGCGCCGAACTGCCCGCGGGCGCGGAGTCCTTGCGATTCGCTGCCGCCCCGGAGCAGCGCTGGGGTGAGGCCGACGGGCTTCGGCATCTCGTCTCCGGGGCTGCCACCAGTGCTGCGGCCGGAGGGGGACGTGCAAGTGCGCTCTCAGGCAAGGGGCAGGTGCCGGCTGCGGGTGATGCCGGGCGGGTGAAGCTGGACGTCTCACCGGATCTTCCGGGTCCCGGCCCGTTGAAGAAGGCGGATGTCCCGGGGGCAACTGCACCTGCCGGCTTCGATGAGAAGCGGAGCAAGGAGGTACCTGGTGAAAGGTCGAAGAGGTCCAGCACCTACTTGAATGCCGACGGTACGTTCACGACTCGCTTCTTCACTGAGCCGGTCAATTACCGAGACACGAAGGGTAACTGGCGCAGAATCGACACCACTCTGGTTCCTCAAGAGGCTTCTGGTCTGCAGACCATGAGCGCAGTGGGAGAGGGGTGGGAGACCAAAGAGACTGCCTCTCCCATCGAGTTCGCCACCACTGCAGACGCTGAGTCGATCGTGCGGATGACCCTTGGCGACGGCTTGTCGATTGCCTACGGGGTGGAGAACGCCGGGCCTTCCGTCGGTGAGGTTGCTGGCAGCGTGGTGACCTATCGCGGCGTCATCGGCGACGCTGACCTGGAGTTCGTGGCGGGCAGCAGCTCGGTGAAGGAGACCATCGTTCTGCACGAGGCGAACGCGCCCACTGAGTGGCGGTACCCCCTAAACCTCAAGGGCCTGACGGCACGCGTCGACGAACATGGCGTCGTTGTCTTTGAGGACACCGACGGCCAAGTCCGGGCGTGGATGCCCGCAGGGTGGATGCAGGACTCCAACCATGCGGAGAATGCCAACGAGGGCGAGATATCGACAGGCGTCACCTACGAGATTGAGCAGAAGGACGGCCGCCAAGTTCTAGTCGTCTCTCTCGACAGGGAGTGGCTGAGCTCGTCCGACCGGGTCTTCCCCGTCAGGGTTGACCCCTCGGTCAAGTCGATCGATGCCACATCGGGTACCTACGTCCAGTATCCGTACAACCAGAACTTCGCGTCGGACACCGTTCTGAAGGTCGGCACCTATGACGGTGGTGGTCACAAGGCAGCGGCCTTCATGCGCTTCACTGGGCTTGAAGACAACCTGAAGAACGCCTGGGTCGTCGATGCCCGTCTTGCTCTCTACAACACGTGGTCTTCTTCCTGCACGGCCCGGCCGGTCACCGTGCACCCGATTACGTCGAGCTGGTCCGAGTCGACGACGTCGAAGTACCCGGGGCCTGCCACTGGGTCTTCGCTCGCCTCGAAGAGCTTCGCTCATGGATGGCGGCCGGATGGGGCCACGAGCTGGACGTGCGGACCGGCATGGGAGTCGATCAAGCTGGGGTCCGCCGGCCGGAAGCTGGTCGACGACTGGACCCACGGTCGTAAGAAGAACTACGGGCTTGCCGTGAAGGCGTCGACGACCGACTCCAAGGGATGGAAGCAGTTCGGGTCCGACGACTACCCGAACGGCAAGCCCAGTCTGGATGTGACCTGGACCAAGTACGGGGCCACATACAAGCTCGGCGACCTCGTTGCTCCGGTGACCGCTACCACTCAGGGAGTGCAGAAAGTCACCGTCACCAACCAAGGCCAGGAGACGTGGCCTCAGGGCGGGGCCTACAAGCTGCGGTACAACCTGTTCGACGCATCGGGCAAGGAGATCACCGACAGTTCCAAGATCGCGTACACCGAGATGCCCGAGGCGATCTCGCCTGGCGAGTCGGTGACCCTGGACGCCAAGATTGCTCCTCTTCCTCTGGCGGACTACACCCTCCAGTGGACGATGACCGAATACGGCGTCAGCCGGTTCACCACGGCAGGAGTCCCCGGGCCGGCTGTCAAGATCTCCGCTGTCAACATCCCGCCCCAGCTGACTGCCGAGAAGCCCGCGAGCGGTGTCACTGTCGATTCGCTCACCCCGACCCTCTGGGCGGCAGCCTCGGACGCCGACCGCTACCCGAAGGCTTCCCTGCAGTACTCGTTCGATGTCTGCGAAGTCGAGGGCGCCGACGCGCGGAAGAACTGCAGAACCAGCCCACGTGGGGACGACCAAGCATGGGCAGTCCCTACCGGGTGGCTTTCCTGGGGCAAGACGTATGCCTGGTACGCCTACGCCTACGACGGGGCCGCGACCTCGACGCGTCCAGGACCGGCCTTCTTCACCACGCAGGTGCCCCAACCTGCTGTGACCAGTCACCTCGGTGGCGCTGGCGGTTCCACCGAGGTCGGTGTCCGTGCCGGCAACTACGTCACCGCGGCAACGGACGCGTCTGTGTCCACCGTCGGCCCGCGGCTGGCAGTAGACCGCACCTACAACTCTCTCGATCCTCGCGTGGACGGCGCGTTCGGTACCGGTTGGTCGACGCCATGGGACATGGCGGTCCGTGACGAGCCCACAACGAAGACCGTCCTCGTGACGATGACCGACGGTTCCCAGCTGCGGTTCGGCGTGAACCCGGACGGCGAATACGCAGCTCCACCCGCCAGCGGGCTGGATCTCCAGCGACCCACGGGCCAGACCACCGGATGGGTACTCCGCACGTCTGAGGGGACCACCTACACCTTCCTCGCCGGCGGAGATCTCGCTCGCGTCACGGACAGCGCCGGCCGCACTCAGGAGATCACCCGAACCAGTGCCGACGGGGGAGACCTAAAGAAGGTCACGGACACGCTTTCCGGACGCTCCCTCACCTTCGGATGGACCGACGGACACATCACCTCCGTCACCACCAGCCCGATCAGCTCCACGAAGCCCGGACCGACCTGGGCCTACACCTACGAAGGCAATCGCCTCAAGACGGTGTGCCCGCCGGACAGCACCACACGGTGCACCAGCTACTCCTACGAGAACGGCTCGGTGTACCGCAGTAACGTCCTTGATGCGGCACCGAGCTTCTATTGGCGCCTCGGGGAGAACGAGGGGTCGGAAGCGACCAGCGAGGCCCCGTCCGTGGAGGGGCTGAACAGCGGCGTCTACCGGGACGTCCACCTCGGAGTGGACGGGGCTTTGGCGGGCACCACCGACTCGGCCGCCAGCTTTGACGGCACACAGTCGGCCGTGGAACTCCCTTCCGCGACCCTCAGAGGTGCCGCCTTCCCGACCGTCGAGCTCTGGTTCAAGACGAGCACGCCCAGTGGCGTCCTCGTCGGGTTCCAGAACGAGGAAGTGGGCGGTGCGCCCACTTCGTATCGCCCCGTCCTCAACATCGATGTGAATGGGAAGCTGCGCGGCGAGTTCCGGCGGGTCGGCGAGGTCGGCGCGACCGGACCCATCACCTCTCCCCAAGCCGTCACCGACAACACCTGGCATCACGTCGTCCTGACCGCCCACGCCTCAGGGCAGACGTTGTACCTGGACGGTGCGAAGGTCGGGTCAATCAGTGGTCCGGTCTCCGATCAGTCGCGGGACTTCGCCTATCTCGGCGCCGGCCATGCCAATACGAGCTGGCTGGGCCTCCCCAGCGGCGAATATCGCTTCACTGGTCAGATCGACGACGTCGCCATGTACGGGCATTCCTTGGACGCCGCGACGATCGCCGACCACTACGCGGCCCGTGCGGTCACCGGGCGTGTCAACAAGGTCATCCTTCCTTCCGGTCGCACGCACTCCACCGTGTCCTACGACCCGGTGGACGGCCGCGTCACCGAGTACACGGACAATAACGGCGGTACGTCCAAGATCTCAGCACCCAGCTACTCCAACGCCTCGAGCTCCTACGCGCAGACGATCCAGGCCTCACGGCCCACGGGGTACTGGAGGCTTGACGAACGCAGCGGTGCGGTCGCCGCAAGTCCCATCGGTGAAGACGTGAACGGCACCTACCAGGGCGGCGTCAGTCTCGGCCATCCTGGCGCCTTCGCCGACGGGGATGACACAGCGGTCCACTTCGACGGCGACAGCGCCGTCGAAGTTCCCACCGAGGCCATGGGCACCGGCACCGCGTCAACAGTTGAACTCTGGTTCAAAACACGCTCGCCCGGAGTACTGGTCACCCATCAGAACGCCGAACTCGGAGAGACGCCGACCGGCTGGCGACCAGTCCTCCTGATCGACGCCGACGGAAAACTCCGCGGCAAACTCACCAGCAGCGCCACATCAATCCTCTCCAAGGCGGCCGTTACCGACGGCTCCTGGCACCACGTCATGCTGACCGGCAACGAAGGTGCCCAGGCCCTTTTCGTCGACGGTGTGCACCAGGGCTCCGCAGCCACCGGCGTCGAAAACGTCCGCCACCCCTACGTGTACATCGGTGCCGGCTACGCCTCCAGCGGATGGGACGGTGTCGCAGGCGGGTACCGCAACTTCACCGGTGAAATCGACGAGGTGGCCTTCTACGACAAGCCACTGGTGAACTTCGTCAAGTCCGGCACAACCTGGTCGTACAAGGCCAACGCCACCACGGACACACCTGCCCTGAGGATGCAGGCCCGCCGCGTGCTCACCGCCGGCAGTGCAGACCAGTACCGAGGGGTTGCCGTCTCCGACGCCCCGACCGGCTACTGGCGACTGGGGGAGAGCGAAGGCACGACCCTGCGGAGTGTGACAGGGGACACGGACAAGGCCGCCACCTTCACACCGGACAGCGGAGGCAAGTCCGCCCTCGGCGCCGCAGGAATCTTCGGCACCGGTGAGAACAGGGCGGTCAGCCTGTCCAACGGCGGAGTCCTCAGACTTCCCTCCACGGCACTCGCCGGAACCACCCACCTGTCGATCGAAATGTGGTTCCGCACAACCTCCAAGAACCAGGTACTTTTCGCCTTCCAGAACACACCCGTAGGCGAGAAGCCGACCACCTGGCGTGCCGCGCTGAACATCGACAAAGACGGCAAGCTCGCTGGTCAATTCCTTCTCGACGGCATCAGCAGCGCCACGCCCATACGTTCCGCAGCCGTTGTCAACGACAACGTCTGGCACCATGCGGTGCTCTCCGGCGCGGGCGACACCCAGTCGCTCTACCTCGACGGCGTCAAGGTCGGCACCCTGGATGGCGGCATCGGTGAGCAGTCTCGTCCCTACACGTACGTGGGCGGAGGCTGGGGCACCTCCGGCTGGCTCGGCGAGGGCACCACCGCCAACACCTACTACTTCACCGGCGACATCGACGAGGTGGCGGTCTACCGCAACGCCCTCGATGCGGACGCTGTCGCTGCTCACTACCGTGCCCACGCGGAGAGCGCCAGCTCCGGTCTCACCTCCACCTATAAGGTCACTGACGCGCTCGGGTACACCACGACCCGTCACTACGACGTCCTTCACGGCCAGCGCCCCACCGCTGTCACCGACGAGGTCGGCGCCACGACGACGTACGCATACGACATCAACGGCAACCTCCACACGGCCACCGACCCCAATGGCCACACCACGGTGACAGGGCATGATGCCCGGGGAAACGCGGTGTCGACCACGACCTGCCGGGACGCCGACTCCTGCTGGACCAGCTTCTCGACGTACTACCTGAACGCCGACGATCCGCTCGACCCGCGCAACGACAAGCCGCTGACCTACCGAGACCAGCGCTCCAGCGACAGGAGCGACTCCCGGTACCTCACGCAGTACACCTACAACAGCCGCGGACTGCTGCAGGACACGATCGCAGCCGACGGAAGCACCACGAAGACGGCGTACACCACCGGCACCGAGGCCGCAGTCGGTGGCGGCACAGTGCCGGCCGGCCTCGTCGCCACGGTCACCAGCCCCGAAGGCTCGGTGACCACCTACCGGTACCACGTCAACGGGGACCTTGCCGAGTCCACCGCGCCGTCTGGCATGACCACCCGTTACACCTACGACGGGCTGGGGCGCGTGCTCACCGAGACGGAGCGCTCCGACAGCACATCGGAAGACGTGACCACGATCTACGCCTACGACTCCGCCTCCCGCGTGGTGTCCGAGACCGGCACCGGGGTCAGAAACGAGATCACCAATGTCATCCACACAGCCGCAATCACCCGAACCTACGACGAAGACGGCAACCTGCTGACCGAAGCAACCGAGGACACGACCGGCACAGACCCCAAGCGCACCACGACCTACCACTACGACCAGTTCGGCCTCAACGACACGATCACCGACGCCGAGTCCCGCACTACCGTCATGGCCCACGACAGACTCGGCCGAGTCACCACGATGACGGACCCCGCCGGCAACCGCTTCGAGCACCAGTACACGCCCCGAGGACAGCACGCCGAAACGATCCTCAAGCACTGGACCGGACACCCCTCCGGTGAGGTCCAGGACCTTGTCCTCGAATCGCACGCCTACGACCCGGCCGGCCGGCTCGCCTCCACCACGGACTCCATGGGCGCGACCACCAACTTCACCTACTTCGACGACGGCCTCCCCGCCGCCACGACCGCGCTCCAGGTAACGCAGCAGGACGGCAGCCGCCGTGACATCGTGCTCGAGGAGAACCGGTACGACGCTGCGGGCAACCTGATCCGTCAGACCACCGGCGGCGGCCGAACCGTCGAGACGTACACGGTGAACGCCCTCGGACGGACCACACACAGCATCCTTGACCCGGACGGCCTCAACCGCGGCGAATCCTTCACCTACGACCGCGACGGCCGCATCAAGACCCACACGGCCGCCATATCCCAGGACAAGAACCTCACCACCAACTACGACTACGACCCCGCCGGCAACCCCGTCGAGGAAGAAGTCACTGACGGCACCACCACGCACATCACCACCTACGCATACGACGACCGTGGTCTGCTTCGCAGCCAGACAAGCCCCCGAGGCAACACCACTGGCGCGGACCCGGCAGCCCACACCACCTCCTACCGCTACGACGCTCTCGGACGACTGGTCGAAGAGAAGCTCCCACCCCTATCGGCGGAGGAGAACGGGGAAGAACCCCGTACCGTCCGGCCCACGACCCTCATCGGCTACAACACCTTCGGCGAGCCCACCGAGGAGAAGGACGCACGCGGGCAGGTCACCCGCGCCCAATTCGACCGCGTCGGCAACACCGTGGCCGTAACCCTGCCTCCGTACACTCCGCCGAACGGCACTGCTCTCACACCCGTCGTCCGGACCGACTACGACTCCCTCGACCGTCCTCAGACGGTCACCGACCCCCTCGGGCGCATCATTCGATACGGCTACGACCAGCTCGGGAACCTCGTCACGCGCACCGACCCGGTGGCCGACGCAGCCCAGGCGGCCGCCGCGTTCAGCACCCAGCTGCCGGGACTCGCCGACCCGGACCTGCCTGAGTCGGCCGGCGGAGTCACCCGGTACACCTGGACCCCGACCGGGCTCCAGCTCTCGGTCACCGACCCGACCGGAGCACGCAGCGAAGCGACCTACGACGAGCTCGGACGCCAGCTGACCGCCACCACCGTCGAGCGCTTCCCGACACTGCAGAACCTCACCTCGCGCTACCGATGGGACGACGCAAGCAACCAGACCTCGTCGAGCACGCCGAGCGGTGTCACCACAACCGCTGTCTACAACGCGGCGGGTGAGATCCGCGAGGTCACCGACGCGGCAGGCACTGTCCGTATGGGCTTCGACCGCCTTGGACGCCAGACCGAAACGGTCGACGCCACCGGCCGCAAGACCGTCAACGTCTACGACGCCCTGGGCAACGTCACCGAGACGATCGACTACGGCAACAGCACCACCGCGCTGCGTACCGTCCAGGACGAGTTTGACGTTGAGGGCAACCGGACCGCGTCCATCTCCCCGGAGACCGGTGCACGTACGACATTCGCCTACAACGCCATGGGCCGGATGATCCGGCAGGTCGAACCGGTGAACGCCACCAAGTCCATCACGAGCACCTTCGGTTACGACGCCGCAGGCAACCTGACCAGGATGACGGACGGCCGCGGCAACTCAACTGTCTACACCTTCAACTCCCTGGGCCTGCCGGAATCCACCATCGAACCCTCCACCGCACAACACCCGGACCGGGCGGACCGTACCTGGACCACCGTTTACGACGTAGCAGCCCAGCCCGTTCTCCAACTCCTGCCCGGTGGAGTGAAGCGGCAGAGCACCTACGACGGCCTTGGCCGTCTGATTCAGGAAACCGGAACCGGAGCCGAGGCGGCCACCACCGACCGCACCCTCTCCTACGACCTCGCAGGCCGCCTCACCTCCGCCGGCGGCGACGGCCTGAACCCCAACACGTACACGTACAACGACCGCGGACTGCTCCTGACCACCGCCGGCCCGGGTGGCAACACCCGCTACACCTACGATGCCGACGGCCGGATGACCTCGCGTATCGACGACCACAACACGACCGAGTACGCCTACGACGCCGCAGGCCGACTCGACAGCCTGTGGAACCAGATGACCGGCACCAGCATCTGGTATGACTTCGACGCGGCCGGCCGCCCCCGCCTCGAGCAGTACGTCACCCCCGGGACCGAAACGGTCTCCATGCGCCGCAGCTACGACTACGACAGCCTCGGCCGCCTCACGACCGACATGATCACCAAGCCGGACGGAAGCGGCACCCTCACCTCCGTCACCTATGACTACGACCTCGAGGACAACCTCACACGCAAGGAGACCACCGGCACCATAGGCGCCGGCATCAACACCTACGCCTACGACCATGCGGACCGCATGACCTCCTGGACCGAAGGCACGAGCACCACCGCCTACGAGTGGGACGACGCCGGCAACCGCACCACGGCAGGCGACGCAACCGCCACCTACGACGCACGGAACCGCCTTCTCACCGACGGCGCCAACAGCTACACGTACAGCCCGCGAGGCACCCTCGCCACCGTCAGCCACGGCACAGACCTTCGCAAGCTGTATTTTGACGCCTTCGAACGCAAAATCACCGACGGCGACTCTGCCTATACTTACGACTCTCTCGACCGGGTCGCCACCCACAACGAAACCTCCTTCGCGTACGACGGAGGCTCCAACAATCTCCTGCACGACGGCACCAGCAGCTATGCCCGCCTGCCTGACGGCACCCTGCTTTCCACCGCCATCGGCGATGACATGCAATGGAGCCTCCTCGACAGGCACACCGACCTGGTCGCCGGCCTCTCAGCCGATGGCACTGTTGTCAAGAGCTCCACCGCTTACTCCCCGTTCGGCGAGGAATCCGCCACCAGCGGCACCACTCCCGCCGTGGGCTACCAGTCCGGCTGGACCGACCCCGAAACCGGCGACGTCAATATGGCCGCCCGCTGGTACCAGCCGGACACGGGGGCCTTCGCCTCACGCGACACCTGGCAACTTGCCGCCACCCCCTCCGCACAGGCCAACCGCTATTCATACGCAATGGGGGATCCACTCGGCGGGATTGACCCGAGCGGCCACAAGTCGATGCATCTCGGCGGCGGTCGTCCCTGCCTGTGCTCTTCATCCCTGTCGTCTCGGAGCTCGAGCAAGAGCCGGGGCAACTCGTCTACTCGACCCGCGCCGAGCAAGGAGAGGGCCATTCAGGTCAAACGAGCGACCGGCAACTCGCAGGGCGGGCGAGTCCAGCGGGATCTGCACAGGCTGGACTCTCGGGTAACAAGACCTACCACCAGGTCTGCGTACAACGGCGGAACTGGCCGCCTGGGCAACTCGTACAGGGGCGGGAACTCCCAGTCCCGGGGGTCTTCCGGCAAGCACGCACCGAACCAGGGCGGAACCACTCGGACGACCACGCCCAAGCCTCCTCAGAACCCCAACAGTGGTTCGAATCCCAGACCTGCCCCGACAAGGCCGGCGCCTAAGCCGCGTGTGGACGTCGCACGAATCCAGCAGGCGTCTCTCAATGGGGCCGTTAAGGTCAGCCCTGCGCGGCTCACGGTTGCCCAATACCAGGTATCCGTGGCAACGGCCACTACCAAGGTGAAGCAGCGACGTGACCCGGACACGGATGAGAATGAGGACGAGGCTGATTGCACGGCGCATCTGAACCAATCGAACGAGGAGCGAGGAACGGAAGGGATTGTATGTTTTCGCGCTCCTGTGGGAGCTACGAGCGATCAGATTGAAGAGCTAAAGGATCACATAGCAGCGCTAAATGCCAGCCAGCATTATCTTTCCCCGACGGGAAGGGTTTCTACCGGACCTAAAAGTCAGTCCATGGGGAAACAGCAGAGCGGCTCTGCTGGAATAACCTTGGGGTTTGTTGCGGAGCGCTATAAGGAACAGCATATGCGAGAGGTGCGAAATACTCAATTCACCTATGCGGGGTCGGGCAAGGTGGCTGGTCACCTACCTGACACTACATGGTCTGGAAAATGGTCGCCGTATTGCTGGCATCAGCAGGACGGGCGCGTTAATTCCCTGGTCGGCTCGTATTCTCAGAAATACGTAGTCGGATACAAGCCCACTGGGTTCTATTATGCAGGTGTGCACAAAGACCCGAGCACGTACGCGACAGAGAAAGTTACAGGCTCAGTTTCGCGTGGCGAGTATGGACTCTGTAGCATCATCCGCTTCGGATGATGCGAGGTTCCGGTGTATGTGGATTGGGGATTCGATTCAGCGAGGTCACACACGTTCTAGATGGGTGCTCTGTGCAACCGATACTCGGGCGGCGAAACGGCCGAAGAGCCTGTAACCGATGCGGGTGAGCGGCAGGTGCAACCCCTGCAGTCCCGGCAGCTGGGAGGCGAGATATGGTCCGTCTCTACGGTGCCACTCGCCGATGACATATCGGCACCGTGTTGTACGGTCATGCCATGATGTTGCGACCTACGGGGCAAGCTGTCGGCCCTTACGATGCTGCTTTTTTGCCGCGACTGGAGATGATCTTCCGGGAGCCCGAGGGGCCGGTGGCGCAACCGGTGACCAAGTTCGGCGGGCAGCCAGTGTGGCTGGAGGAGCCGGCGTGGCCGGTGGAGCCGCGGACAGGAGAGCCGCTGACGTTCGTGGCTCAGTTCCGGGTGCCGGGGGAAGAAGTGCGGCTCGCGTATCTGTTCCTGGATGCGGAGGAGGGCGGTTTTGAAGCAAACAGCGGGGATGCAGTCGTGCTCGTCCAGCCTGGTGGGAGGGTTCCCTCCTTCGCGGTGATCGGGCCGCCGGACACTCAAGGTCCCTCATTGTGGCGCAGGGGCGAAAGCGGGGAGACGATTCCTGTCGAGTGGCTTGTCGACCTGACTCCAGTGTCACCGGAATCGGACGCGGAGGCGGACGTTCACGCGGCGTGGTCGATGTACATGCGTGGTGAGGGCCCGGAAATGGACCCGCCGTCCGGGCGAGGACCGGGTGACTTTTTGGGTGGCGCACCAGTGTTGCCCAACTGTTGGGTTCGAGGCCTTGATGACGGTTGCTGGCAGTTCCTCTGCCAGTTCACGGACCGGGGCGAGTGCCCGGGTGACCCGTTTTCCATCAATTTCGGTTATGGCAGCGGCTTCGTCTTCCTTAGCCCTGATCACCTCGAGGGTCGATTCATGTCCGATTGCGACTGACCCAGCGTGGAGCTGACGGGCTGGCCGGGAGCTCTGCCGTGGCCCCGGCCAGCCGGTTGAGAGTAAATCGATCCGGGTCTGCTGGAGGCTCGATAACCTGAGAGATAATCAAGTTCCCTATCATTCCCCTGGCCCTGCCGAGCTTCGTGAGCGTGCGGTGCGCATGGTTGCGGAGGTCCGCCCCAACTGCCCGACGGAGTGGTCTGCAATGAAGGCGGTCGCTGCGAAGCTGGTATCGGTGCCGCCGAGACGGTGCGGATCTGGATCCGCAAGGCCCAGGTGAACGCCGGCCAGTGCCCCGGAGTGACATCGGATGAAGCAGCCGAGATCAGCGTCTGAAGGCCGATAACGCCGAGCTGCGGAGGGCCAACAAAATCCTCAAGGCGGCCTCGACTTTTTTCGCGGCCGAGCTCGATCGGCCGTCGAAGCGCTCGTAGCGTTCATCGACGAGCGCCGGCAGGTGTTCGGGGTAGGCCCGGCCGGGTTCCCGGCTCGGTCGCGGATACCTTCATGAAGACAACGGATCGGTCTGGCAAAGCACCGCCTGGTGGCGGCATCTATGTCGGCGCCGTGCTTCTCCAGTACGTGCACGGTCTCGTCAGCCTTCTTGTCGACGGCGTCCTCGACCCTGTCCATGACAATGCTTGCCGCGGCTATCAGTGAGCATTCTCAGCGTGGTCACCGATCGGGTGATGGCATCGGTGCCCGCAACGGACAGGGCTCCTGCGCCGTTGGGTGAGGTGTTCGAAGTCGCAATCTGCCGGTCCGGGAGCGCTGTTGGTTCCCTATCCTGCCGCACTCGACCTGTCTCATGCGCTGGTCGCGTGGGGCACGATGCTCATCGTCACCCGTGAGGGTGACCGCCGCTGCAAGCTCCACCCACATCAGCGGGCCCTCGTCGCTCTCGCCTACCTGCGCAAGCACGACACCCTCGCCCAGATCGCCGCCCGGGTTCGGCATATCCGTGGGCACGGCCCACGCCTACACGACCGCGGTCGTGCGACTCCTCGCGGACCGAGCGCCGGGCCTGCTCAAGACCCTGCGCGAGCAGGACCCGGACTGCGTACTACGTGCTCCTGGACGGCACCCTCAGCGAGTGCGACCGCCTGGGCGACGGACGCACCGACTACTCGCACAAGCACCGACGCCACGGTGTGAACGTGCAGGTCGTCACCGACCCCGAAGGCCGGCTGCTCTGGATCTCACCGGCCCTGCCGGGCTGAGCCCACGACCTGACCGCCGCCCGCACCCATCGGATCATCCGGATCTGCGAACGCCAGGGCGTCCCGATTGTCGCTGACCGCGCCTGCATCGGCGCCGGCTCCTGTGTCACGACCGCAATCCGCCGCCCGCCCAACGGAGAACTCACGCCAGCCGAACGGACGCTGAACCGCGCACTCGCCCACGCCCCCGCTCCCGTCGAACGAGGCGTCGCCCGACTGAAGTCCTGGCGGATCTTTCGCCGAAGCAGCTGCAGCCCGAACCGCATGACGGGCATCGCCAAAGCGGTCCTCAGCCTCGAGAGGCAACGCTAAATACGCTCAGTGAAGGGCTTAAGGGGGCGGTGGAGAAGGGGTACTTCCAGAAGAATCCGCTGATCGGCATCCGTTGGAACGCACCGGCGGTCAGCGACGAGGTAGATCCTGCGGGCGTCCCGAATCCCACACAGGTGGCGCGCCTGCTGGATGCGGTCTCGCAACTACCGGGGCACGGCCCTCATCTCGAGGCGTTCTTCGGCTGCATGTACTACGCGGCCATGCGTCCTGCGGAAGTGATACACCTCCGGATAGCGCAGTGCCACCTGCCGCAAGAAGGATGGGGGCTGCTCAACCTGACCCGGGGGGTGGTGACCGCAGGCAAGGAGTGGAGCAACAACGGTTCCGTGTACGAGGTGCACTCGCTGAAGAGGCGGGCCGAGAAGGCGACGCGCCCTGTTCCCCAATACCGCCTGTGTTTGTGAAGTTGCTGAGGGAGCACGTTGAGCGATTTGGAGTAGCGGATGACGGCCGGCTGTTCCGTAATGCGGAGGGCAATTACGTCGAGGCGGCAGCCTATGGGAGGACGTGGGCGCGAGCGCGGCGGGCGGCTCTGACTCGGATGGAGCTGGCCGCGGGGCTCGTCAAACGGCCGTACGACCTCCGGCATGCCGGCATCTCCTTCTGGCTGTACTCCGGCGTCGATCCCGCGGAGTGCGCCAGGCGGGCGGGGCAGAGCATCGAGGTTCTCTTCCGCAACTACGCGAAGTTCCTCGACGGTGTCCAGGAGCATGCCAACCAGTTGATCGACCACTCGATGCGCGAGTGGGACCGGGTGTCCCAGCCTGCTCCGAGGCGACGTCGATGACCCTGGGCAGGGCCATCTTGGACCGGAAATAGACCGGGACAGCTAGTCCGGGATGAGAAACCAGTGGGAGGAATCGGGAGTAGCCGGTCATCCCCGCTCCGCTGTTCCAGGTCGTGGACGGAAGGGTGCCTGACCTGCGTTCCCGCAGGTCAGGCACCCTTTTCCGAGGCTCTCAGAAGAGCCCGACCTCCTTGGCCGAGTAGGAGACCAGCAGGTTCTTCGTCTGCTGGTAGTGGTCCAGCATCATCTTGTGGGTCTCGCGGCCGATGCCCGAGCCCTTGTAACCGCCGAAGGCGGCGTGTGCCGGATAGGCGTGGTAGCAGTTGGTCCAGACGCGGCCGGCCTGGATGGCACGGCCGGCGCGGTAGGCGGTGTTGACGTCGCGGGTCCAGACGCCCGCGCCGAGGCCGTAGAGGGTGTCGTTGGCGATCTTCATGGCGTCGTCGAAGTCGCCGAAGGAGGCCACCGAGACGACCGGGCCGAAGATCTCCTCCTGGAAGATCCGCATGCGGTTGTCGCCCTCGAAGATGGTGGGCTGGACGTAGTAGCCGCCCTTCAACTCGCCCTCGTGCTCGATGCGTTCGCCGCCGGTGAGGACCTTGGCGCCCTCCTGGCGGCCGATGTCCAGGTAGGAGAGGATCTTCTCCAGCTGGTCGTTGGAGGCCTGCGCGCCGATCATGGTGTCGGTGTCCAGGGGGTGGCCGGGGACGATCCGCTCGGTGCGCTCGACCGCGGCGGCGAGGAAGTCGCCGTAGTGGCCGCGCTGGATGAGGGCGCGCGAGGGGCAGGTGCAGACCTCGCCCTGGTTGAGGGCGAACATGGCGAAGCCCTCGAGCGCCTTGGTCAGGAAGTCGTCCTGGGCGCGGGAGACGTCGTCGAAGAAGATGTTCGGCGACTTGCCGCCCAGTTCGAGGGTGACCGGAGTGATGTTCTCCGAGGCGTACTGCATGATCAGGCGGCCGGTGGTGGTCTCGCCGGTGAAGGCGACCTTGGCGACCCGCGGGCTGGACGCCAGCGGCTTGCCGGCCTCCACGCCGAAGCCGTTGACGATGTTGAGGACGCCCGGCGGGAGCAGGTCGGAGACCAGGCTCAGCCAGTAGTGGATGGACGCGGGGGTCTGCTCGGCCGGCTTGAGGACCACCGCGTTGCCCGCCGCCAGCGCCGGGGCCAGCTTCCAGACGGCCATCAGGATCGGGAAGTTCCACGGGATGATCTGTGCGACCACGCCCAGCGGCTCGTGGAAGTGGTAGGCGACGGTGTCGTCGTCGATCTCCGCCAGCGAGCCCTCCTGCGCGCGGACCGCGCCCGCGAAGTAGCGGAAGTGGTCGACGGCCAGCGGGATGTCGGCGGCCAGGGTCTCGCGGACCGGCTTGCCGTTCTCCCAGCTCTCGGCAACCGCCAGCTTCTCCAGGTTCGCCTCCATCCGGTCCGCGATCCGCAGCAGGATGTCGGCGCGGGCCGCCGGGGAGGTGCGGCCCCAGGCCGGGGCGGCGGCGTGCGCGGCGTCCAGGGCGCGCTCCACGTCCTCCGCGGTGCCCCGCGCCACCTCGGTGAACGGCTGCCCGTTCACCGGGGACGGGTTCTCGAAGTACTGGCCGCGGGCCGGCGGCACGTACTCGCCGCCGATGAAATGGTCGTAGCGCGCCTGGTAGGAGACGATCGCACCCTCGGTGCCCGGCGCTGCGTAACGGGTCATCTGTCTGCCTCCCGGAGAAGTGCCGCCCGCCGTTGGACGGCTCATCGGCTTCGGTCGCGCAGGCTAGGCGGGCCGACGTTGCGCGGACGTTGCGACCGGGCGGCGGCGGTCGAACGACGGGAGCGGGACGCCGAGTACGCCGAGTTCGCTTTCCAGGGCGGCGAGTCGGGCCCGTACCGGGGCGGTGGGGCGGACGGCGGCGAGAGCCCGCCAGACCTCGAGGTCGTCCTCGCCCCACGGGGCGTGCGCCCAGTCGGTCAGCAGGTCCGGGTCGCCGCGCGCGATCAGCGCGGCACGCAGCGCGTCCGCCGCCCGGCGGCGCAGCCGGGTCACCGCGGGCGCCTGCGAGGAGGGCAGCAGCGGTCCCGCGTACGCGGCCGCCGCCGCGGCGACGGCCCCGGTCTCCAGCCGCCGCTCCACCAGACCCAGGTCGCAGTCCACCGGCGAGGTCAGCCGGTAGGGCCGGGAGGCCAGCACGCCGGCTCCCAGCACGCGCCGCAGGCGGGCCAGTTCGGCGCGCAGGGTGACCGGCGGGACGGCCTCGTCGGGGTAGAGGGCGCAGGCCAGTTCGTCGCCGGTCAGGCCCTCCGGGTGGCGGGCGAGCAGCACCACGATCTCGGAGTGCCTGCGGCTCAGCCGGACCCGCCGTCCGCCGCCGGTCCGCAGCAGCGCCTCGTCCCGGCCGAGCGCCGTCAGCTCCAGCGCGCCGTCGCCGCGTGACGGCGGTTCCAGCAGGGCGAGCTGGGACTCGACGGCGCGGGCGACGGCCTGCACGAAGCCCAGGGAGTGCGGGTGGGCCAGCCCGTTGCCGCCGGTGATGTCGACGGCGCCCAGGATCCGCCCGGTGCGGGGATCGTGCACCGGGGCGGCCGCGCAGGTCCACGGCTGGACCCGGCGGCTGAAGTGCTCGGCGGTGAACACCTGCACGGGCCGGTCGACGGCGACCGCGGTGCCGGGCGCGTTGGTGCCGACGGCGGTCTCGGACCAGCGGGCGCCGGGGACGAAGTTCATCGCGTCCGCGCGCCGCAGCGTCGACGGGCAGCCCTCGACCCACAGCAGACGCCCGTGCGCGTCGCACACGGCGAGCAGGTGGCCGCCGTCGTCGGCGAAGCCGCCGACCAGTTCCCGGATCAGCGGCATCATCCGGGAGAGCGGGTGCTCGGCCCGGTAGGCGTGGAGGTCGGCGTCGGCCAGTTCGACGTCGGCGGTGCGGTCCGGTCCCACCCCGGCCCGGGCGGACCGCCGCCACGAGTCGGCCACCACCGCCCGCACGGGGCGGGGCACGGTTCCCGCCCGGGTGAACGTCTCGTGGGCCCGGCGCAGCGCACGTGTCCGCTCCGCCGGATCGGCTCCCGGCTTCAGGGCCACCCATGGATCGGTCAACTCGGCCTCCCGCAGGGCGACGACGGCATGCGGTCCGCGTCACATCCTCATGCGGGGCGGGACGGGCGACAAGGCGTCGCACCGAAGGGATTCGGTGGAGAACGGGCGGGTGGGGACGGGATGCGCGTCCCGGGGCGCGCGTCCCGTCCCGGGAATGCGGAGACCCCCGCCGCCGTTGGCATGAACCGAACGGAAGGAGGACCCATGGCACGCAGTACCGCGCGTCCCGTGGTGAAGCTGAGGTCGACGGCCGGGACGGGTGTCACGTACGTGACCCGGAAGAACCGGCTGAGCGATCCCGACCGGCTGACCCTGCGCAAGTACGACCCGGTGGCCCGGGAGCACGTCCTGTTCCGCGAGGAGCGGTAGACCCTGGCCCGCCGCCCGGGCGCGGGAGCACCTGGCCGCGGCGTGGACGAAGGGGCGGCCTTGGCATGCACGACGCCGGGGCCGCCCCTTCGCATGCCGCCCTGGCCCGCGTGCCGTCCCTGACGGCCGGCCGTCCCTGACCGCCGGCCGCCACGGGCCGGCGGGCCGCTCCGGCCTGCGGGTGATCGCGGACGGCCGGCGGTGGTCGCGGACCGTCGCGGACGGCCCGCGGGTGGTCAGGAGTCGCGTTCCGCCACCGAGGCGGGGTCGTCGAGGACGCCGCGGATCACCGAGTGCGCCGCCCCCAGCAGCGGCCCCTCCGGGCCCAGAGCGGAGACCGACACCTCGCAGGAGCGCCCCGCCGTGCGCCCGGACAGCTCCGCACGCAGCGAGGGGAGCAGCCACGGGGCCAGCGCGGAGAGCTCGCCGCCCAGGACCACGGCCTGCGGGTCCAGCAGGTTGACCGCCCCGGTCAGGGCGATGCCCAGGGCCGTGCCGGCGTCGTGCAGGGCGGAGCGGACGGCCTCGTCGCCCGCCCCGGCGCGCTCCGCGAGCAGGCCCACCCGGCCCTCGCCCGGTTCCAGACCCACCCTGCGCAGGACCGCGTCCTCGCCGGCGTACTGCTCCAGGCAGCCGATGCCGCCGCACCCGCACGGCGGCCCGTCCGGACGCACCGGCACATGGCCGAGCTCACCGGCGAAGCCCCGCACACCGCGCAGCAGCCGGCCGTCCACCACCAGGGCCGCGCCGATGCCGATCTCCGCTGAGACGTGCAGGAAGTCGGGCGGCGTGTCCTGGCCGAGCCACAGCTCGGCCAGGCCGCCCAGGTTGGCCTCGTTGTCGACGACCGGTTCCAGTCCGCAGGACAGCAGCGCGCCCAGGTCCGTGCGGTGCCAGCCCAGGTTGGGCGCCCTGACCACGGTCCGCGCGTCGCGGGCCACCAGGCCGGGCACCGCGACCGTCAGCCCAGCCGCCCACAGCCCCTGCTCCGCGGCCTCCGCCACCACCTGGCGGACCAGCGCGCCCAGCTCCTCCAGGACCGGCTCCGGCGGACGCCCCCGGTTGGGGCCGTAGCGGACCGCGCGGGCCCGGACCTCGCCGCGCAGGTCGACCGCGCACACCGCCAGGTGGTCGACGCCCACCTCGGCGCCGATGCCGGCCGGGCCGTGCGCGCTCACCGTCAGGGCCGAGCCGGGCCGCCCGCGGCCGGACGCGCCGTTGCGCTCGGGGCCGAGCTCCTCGAGCAGCCCCCAGCGGACCAGGTCGTCGACGAGGGTGGAGACGGCGGCCCTGGTCAGGCCGATGCGGGAGGCCACCGCGGCGCGCGAGAGCGGACCCTCGTCGCGCACGGTGTGCATCACGCGGCCGAGGTTGCGGCGGCGCATGCCGGCCTGGGTGTCGGGGAGCTGCTTGCGTGCGGTCATACCTCTTCCTGGGCCCGGCCGCCGCGCGGGTGCGGGGCCGGGCGGTCGTCCGCCTGGCTGCCGTCCGCGCGGTCCCTCCGTCGGGACCGCGCGGGGCCGGTCAGGGGCGGTCCAGCAGCGGATTCGCCGTGGCCAGCACGGAGCCGATCCGCTCCAGCGCGGCGTCGTCCCGCTCCACGGCGTCCAGCACAGGACCCTCGGCCGTGTTCCAGCGGCGTGCGACGGCGGCCGGGTCCTCACCGGTGAGCAGGCCCGCGGCCTGCGCCGCGGCGCCCAGCGCCACCAGCTCCTGGGCCTGCGGGATCTGCACCGGACGGCCGGACAGGCGGCGCACGGTGTCCCGCCACGCCGTGCCGCGGGCGCCGCCGCCGATCAGCAGCAGCGGCGCGGCCGGGTCGGCGTCCTCGTCCAGGACCAGGTCGAGCGCGGCCAGCAGCGCGTGCACCGCGCCGTCGTAGGCGGCCTGCAGGAGCTGGCCGGCGGTGGTGTCGTGGCGCAGGCCGTGGATCAGGCCGGAGGCGTGCGGGAGCGCGGGGGTCCGCTCGCCGTCCAGGTACGGCAGCATCGTCACGCCGGAGCCCGGCTCCACCGCCTGCCGGTCGATGCCCAGCAGGTCCGCCATCCGGTCGACGGCCAGGGTGCAGTTCAGGGTGCACGCCAGCGGCAGCCAGCCCGCGTTGGCCGCGGCGAAACCGGCCACCGTGCCGGTCGGGTCGGCCGGACGGCGCCCGGTGACCGCGTACACCGTGCCGGAGGTGCCCAGGCTCATCACCGGGGTGCCCGGACGCACGCCCAGGCCCAGCGCCGCGGCGGCGTTGTCACCCGTGCCGGGGGCCACCAGCACGCCCTCGGCCAGCGGAAGCCCGGCGCGGACCGTGCCGGCCGCCTCGCCGGGGCGGACCACCCGGGGGAGCAGGGCCGGGTCCAGGCCGATGTGCTCCAGGGTCTTGGTGTCGTACTCCTCCGTGGCGGACGCCCACCAGCCGGTGCCGGAGACGTCGCCGCGGTCGGTGGTGCCCTCGCCGGTCAGCCGCCCGGTGAGGTAGTCGTGCGGCAGCCGCACGGCGGCGACCCGGGCGGCGGCCTCCGGCTCGTTCTCCGTCAGCCAGGCCCACTTGGTCACCGTGAAGGAGGTGCTGGGCACGCTGCCGGTGCGCTCGGCCCAGGCCTCCGGGCCGCCGAGCTCCTCGATCAGGCGGCGCGTCTGCGGCGCGGAGCGGACGTCGTTCCACAGCATCGCGGGGCGGACCGGCTCCCCGGCGGCGTCCAGCGTCACCAGACCGTGCTGCTGACCGCCGATCGAGATCGCCTTCGCCTCGCGGACCACGTCGCCGCACTGCTCGAGGGCCGAGCACAGGGCGTCCCACCACTCGCGGGGGTCGCTCTCCCGGCGGTCGCCGCCGGTGACCGTGTGCCGGGCCTGTCCGCTCGCCACGACGTGCCCGGTGGCGACGTCGACGACCAGCGCCTTGGTGGACTGGGTGGACGTATCCACACCGACGACGTACATACCCTCGGTGGCTGACATCGGGCTCTCCCTGTGATTCCGCGGCTTGCGGGATTCTGCCTGGTGGACGGCGGTACCCGCGACCCCCGTCGGTCACGGTCCCCCCTGCGTCGCCGGGCTCGACGGGCCTTCGTAGGTCCGAGCCCCGGGTTGTCTCTTCCCAGCGACGTGGTTGCATACTAATTTGTAAACCGGCCTGACGAAATAGTCGATCCGAGCGAGGAGCCACGTCATGAGCACCCGGCCCACCCCTGAGGACAAGTTCACCTTCGGTCTCTGGACCGTCGGCTGGCAGGGCAAGGACCCCTTCGGCGACGCGACGCGTCCCGCCCTGGACCCGGTCGAGACCGTGCAGCGTCTCGCCGAGCTCGGCGCCTACGGCGTGACCTTCCACGACGACGACCTGATCCCCTTCGGCTCCTCGGACGCCGAGCGCGAGGCCATCGTCAAGCGCTTCCGCGAGGCCCTCGACGCCACCGGCATGAAGGTGCCGATGGCCACCACCAACCTCTTCACCCACCCGGTCTTCAAGGACGGCGGCTTCACCGCCAACGACCGCGACGTCCGCCGCTACGCGCTGCGCAAGGTCATCCGCAACATCGACCTCGCCGTCGAGCTGGGCGCCACCACCTACGTCGCCTGGGGCGGCCGTGAGGGCGCCGAGTCCGGTGCCGCCAAGGACGTCCGCGTCGCCCTCGACCGGATGAAGGAGGCCTTCGACCTCCTCGGCGACTACGTCGTCTCCCAGGGCTACGACCTGCGCTTCGCCATCGAGCCCAAGCCGAACGAGCCCCGCGGCGACATCCTCCTGCCGACCATCGGCCACGCCCTGGCCTTCATCGAGCGCCTCGAGCGCCCCGAGCTGGTCGGCCTCAACCCGGAGGTCGGTCACGAGCAGATGGCCGGCCTCAACTTCCCGCACGGCATCGCCCAGGCGCTGTGGGCGGGCAAGCTCTTCCACATCGACCTCAACGGCCAGTCCGGCATCAAGTACGACCAGGACTTCCGCTTCGGCGCCGGTGACCTGCGCCAGGCGTTCTGGCTGGTCGACCTGCTGGAGAACTCCGACTACGCCGGCCCGAAGCACTTCGACTTCAAGCCGCCGCGGACCGAGGACTTCGACGGCGTGTGGGAGTCCGCCGCGGGCAACATGCGCAACTACCTCCTGCTGAAGGAGCGCGCCCTCGCGTTCCGCGCCGACCCGGAGGTCCAGGAGGCGCTGCGCGCCGCCCGCCTCGACGAGCTGGCGCAGCCGACCGCCGCGGACGGCCTCGAGGGCCTCCTCGCCGACCGCTCCGTCTTCGAGGAGTTCGACGTCGACGCCGCCGCCGCGCGGGGCATGGCGTTCGAGCGCCTCGACCAGCTGGCCATGGAGCACCTGCTCGGCGCCCGCGGCTGATCCTCCTCGTCAGGCACGGCCCCGCATCGCCCCGTACCGCTTCGGCGGTGCGGGGCGATCCGCGATTGTGGCGCGGCACGCGTCCGGCAGGCGTGCGTGCGCGTCGGCGTGCAGGTGTGCGTGCAGGCGTGCGGGCAGGGCCGTCTCAGGGTTTTCTCAGGGTCGCGTCGGGGCCGCGTCGGGGCCGAGTGGGGGACCCGGGAGGAACCGTCCGGTCGTCCGAAGGCGTTCACTGGAGGAGAGCGGCAACGCGCCGCGGAGGAGGCGACGAAGATGTCGAGGAACGCGAAGATCGCCGCAGGGGCCACGGCGGCCGGGCTGGTCCTGCTGTTCTGGCTGCCGTGGTGGGTGTCCCTGCTCATAGTGCTCGGGGTCCCGGCCGCCTACTTCGCCCTGGACCCGGGCCAGCGGCGCCGGCTCCGCCGGGTGTCCCGCAAGCAGCTGGGGCGCTGAGTCCGCCTGCCGGTGCGGGGGCCCTCCCGGTGCGGGGGCCCTCCGGTGCGGGGGCCCGCCCTGACCGGCCGGCTCGGGCCGGGACGCCCGGTGCGCCCGGTGCGCCTGGTGCGCGGTCGGGAACAGCCCGGGTTGTTCGGGTCGTACGGCGGAACGGAGTACGGGCTGGTGCTGCGCCCGTTGCTGCCGCGACGCTGCCGCACGAGAGCGTCCGCGGTGATCCGGAGGTGTTCCGACGCTCCGACGCTCCGGAGCGGAGGCCGGGCGCCGGGGGCGCCGGTCTCCGCTCCGGAGGGTGGTGGGTGGGGCGCCGCTAGCCGTTCAGCGGGCAGGTGTTGACCACGTCGCCCTCGGCGGGGCGGGCCACGTCGTGGTCGGCGGGCGGCCGGACGCCGTCCTCCACCCAGGCGGTCAGCGCGTCGAACGCGGAGCGGTGGCAGGGCAGGATCGGACGCAGGGACGCCGGGTAGGTGTCGTACAGACCGTCGACGTGGGTGCCGCCCTCGATGCCGTAGTAGCGGTGCAGGTGGCCGCGGCCGGCCTTGTCGATCATGCGGGCGTACACGTCGGAGTCCGCCGCCTTGGGCAGCAGGGTGTCCAGGTCGCCGTGGAGCGTGATCATCGGACGGCCGATGCGGCCGGTGAGGGACACCCGCTTCACCGCGTCACGCACCGCCCGGGGGCGGGAGGCGTAGTCGTACTCCGCGTCGGAGGCGCACGGCGCGAGGATCTCCGCCACGGTGGATCCCGCCGACGGGCCCGGGCAGGCCGGGTCGTACGACGGGTCGAACTCGGCCCGGTAGGTCTTCTGCGTCACGCCCCAGTACGCGGTGGCGTGGTACGGCCAGAGGAACTCCGAGCCGTGGGCGAAGCCGACCGAGTAGAGGTCCTCGTCGTCGGCCGCGCCGCGCATGTGGGCGACGGTCGTCGGCAGCGAGGTGAAGATGTTGGGGCCGTCCGCCGTCCACAGCGTGCCCTCCCAGTCCACGCCGCCGTCGTACAGCTCCGGGTGGTTCTCCAGCTGCCAGCGGGTCAGGTAGCCGCCGTTGGAGATGCCGGTGACGTACGTCCGGCGCGGGGCGGTGCCGTACCGCTGGGCGACGGTCGCCTTGGCCGCGCGCGTGAGCTGGGTGACGCGGTCGTTCCATTCGACGACCGCGTCGCCCGGGCGCTTGCCGTCGGTGTAGAAGTTCGGCGTGCTGTTGCCCTTGTCGGTGGCCGCGTAGGCGTAGCCGAGGGACAGCACGTGGTCCGAGATGGCGGTGTCCGAGGCGTACTGCTTGCGGGTGCCCGGGGCGCCGGCGACGACCAGCCCGCCGTTCCAGTCGTCGGGCAGGCGGATCACGAACTGGGCGTCGTGGTTCCAGCCGTGGGTGGTGTTGAAGGAGGACGTGTCCGGGAAGTAGCCGTCGATCTGCACGCCGGGGACGCCGGAGGGCTTGCGGGTGGCCACGGAGGTCAGGCCCGCCTGGTCGGCCATGTCGGTGTACGGGGTGCCGGCCAGGCCCGTCGTGGTCAGGTCGTCGAGGCAGGCGCTCCTCTGGTGGTCCGCGGCGGGCACCTTCAGGAGGGCGTGACGGGCGCAGTGGCCCGGGGCGCCGGCCTGCGCGGAGGTGCCCGCCGCGGCGGGCGAGGCGCCGAGTGCGGTCACGGCCAGCAGGGTCGCGGCGACCCAGGGCACACCTGGGGACAGACGCATGAACGGCCTCCAGAGGCTGAGGAGCGGAACGGGCGGCGGCCGGCCGGCGCCGCAGGGCGCGCACGGGCGCGGTTGCGACGGGGCGGCGGGGCCGCGGGCTGCCTCATGGTGGTGTCCTGGCGGCCCGTCAACCATGTGGCGGGCCACCAGGGATGGGGGTGCGCGGGTGGTGGCAGCCGCCATGTAGCCCCTGCAGCGGGGCTGTGGCTCCTCCGACGGCGACGGCGACGGCGACGGCGGTGGCGGCCGTCGCCTACCGCCGACCGGGCGGGAAGGGCACGCGGCCCCGGTGCGGGCGTGAGGCGGCGCCCGGTTGCCGGTAGCGCGTCCGAGCCCGGCCGGGGCCGCCGGGCCGGGCGCCGGGGTCAGGCCGGGGCGGTGGCCAGGTCGGCCAGGGCCGTGAGGAGGGCGGGGAGTTCGGGGCCGCGGCCGACCGGGATGATCTGGCCGGGTTCCTCGTCGAGGAGGACCAGCGCGATGTCGTCGGTCCGGGCGGCGAGGGACCAGCCGGGGCCGTCCGCCCGCACCGTGCGCGCGCCGCCGTCCGCGAACGCGGCCCGGACCCGGCCGGGCGGGGGAGGGGTGTCGAGGTACCCGCGCGCCTCGGCGAGGACGCGGCGGATGCCCTGGTGGGAGGGGCCGCCACCACCCGCGGGACCGGGAGCCGGCGCGGCCTCGCCCGCCCCGCCCGCCACCGGGACCGGGGCGAAGTCCGCATCGTCGAGCTGCCCCCGCCAGTGCCCCCAGTGCGCGGCGATCTCGTCCGCGCCCAGCCGGCGCTGGGCGGGCCCCCACACCGTGGTGTCCGGCGGGGCCAGCGCCGGTCCCGCCTCCTCCGGGTCGGGATCGTGCGGTGCGGGCAGGCCCGGCGCCTTCACGGCCACCGACAGCGGCCACCCCGGCAGCGCGACCACCATGGAACGCTCGTCGGGGGAGAGGTCGTACTCCATGCCGCAGTCCCAGGAGGCGATGGCCGTGGCGACCAGCGACACGTCGTCGACCACCACGGTCCAGCGGGCGCCGTCGCCGTCCTGGCCGAAGACCAGCCCGTAGCCGCCCCGCGTCGCCTCCAGCCCCAGCGCGGCGCAGGCCGCCGGGTAGTCGTCGCCCAGGACCCCGGGGAACCGTGCGGGGGTGAGCAGGACGGCCGTCAGCACGGCCAGCGCGTCCTCGTCGCCCTCGAGGGCGCCCGCGCCCGCCTCGTCGAAGCCCTTCGCGCCGACCGCGGACCCGTCCGTTCCGGCCATGCGGCAGCCTCCTTCGTCACCGTTCGTCGGCGCACCCTAGACCGAGGGTGGCGGCCTTGTCACCTGGCCCCCGTCACCTGGCGAGGAGGGCCGTCTCAGGACCGCGGGGCGGGCAGGCCGAGCAGGTCGCGGGCCATCACGTCCGGGCTCACGCCGCGCTCCCGGGACAGGGTGAGCACCGCGCGGCAGGCCAGCTCGTTCACGCCGAAGGACAGCGCCTCGGGGGAGACCCAGGACGCGGCCTCGTCCATGGCCTCCTCGTCGTCCGTCGCCGAGGCGGCGACGTACGCAGCGGCCGCGTCGAAGAGGTTGTGGGCCCGCGGCCTCGGCCCCGGGGCCGCCGGGGCGGGCGTCGCGGGGCGGGTCAACCGGGCGAGTACCGTACGCAGCTTGCCGAGCACTGCGGACCACCTTCCTCCGGGTCTGTCCGTGACGTGTTTGCCTGGCGTTCGGCCTTCCGTCTCCAACGTATGCCCTCCCAACCTAGGCTCGGAGCGGCCGGAGCAGTAGAGGGCCTACCGCCCCTGTCCGCCGGACCCCTCCCGCACGGCCAGCGCGAGGAAGCGCGACGGCTCGTCGGCGTACTCGGTCAGCCGCCACCCGGCCGACTCCAGCAGGGGCCGCAGGTTCGCCTCGGCCCGCAGATCGCCCGGGGTGAGCTCCCGCCCCTGCCGCGCGGCCAGCGCCGCCCGCCCCACCGGGTGGAAGAGCGCGAGCACGCCCCCGGGCCGCACCGCCCGCCCCAGCGCGGCCAGATCACGCCGCGGCTCGGGCAGGTGCGCCACCAGCCCCGCCGCGAACACCGCGTCCAGCGCCCCCGCCCGCACCGGGGGAGCGGCGGCGTCCGCCAGCAGCAGCACCCCGTGCCGGTCGCGTCCGGCGCGCGCCGCCGCCCGCAGCATCTCCTCGGTGACATCCGCCCCCAGCACCACCCCGGACGGCCCCACCGCGGCCCGCAGCGCGGCCAGAGCGCGCCCCGTGCCGCAGCCGGCGTCCAGCACCCGGTCGCCAGGACGCAGCCCCATGGCCGCCACCGCCCGGTCGAACGCGGGCCCGTCGTCGGGGAACCTGCGGTCCCAGTCGGCCGCCCGCGCGGCGAAGAAGTCACGGACCCGGTCACGGTCGTACACAGGTGTGCGGTGCTCGCTCATACTCCGCATGATCCCCCGGAATCGCCGTAACGGACGGTGCACGTTCGGTCACATGACGATCCGTCGGACACGGCGAAGGGTCATGTTCCGGCACCTTTCGAAAGCCGACGCCGCCCGCGACGGGCGCATGGCTAGCGTCCCGGTCCCATGGGACACCTGGACCACGCCGCCTTCGGCTGGCTGACCCCCGTGCTGTCGTACGCGATGGCCTGCACCGGCGCCGCCCTCGGGCTGCGCTGCACCGTCCGCGCGCTCGAGGCCACCGGCAGCTCGCGCCGCAACTGGCTGCTCACCGCCGCCTCCGCCATCGGCACCGGCATCTGGACCATGCACTTCACCGCGATGCTCGGCTTCGCCGTCCGGGGCACCGACCTGCGCTACGACGTGCCGCTGACCGTGCTCAGCCTCGTCGTCGCCATGGTGGTGGTCTGCGCCGGCGTCTTCGCCGTCGGCTACGGCCGCGACCGCACCCGCGCCCTCGTCCTCGGCGGACTGACCACCGGGATCGGCGTCGCCTCCATGCACTACCTCGGGATGGCCGCGCTGCGCCTGCACGGTGACATCTCGTTCGACCCGGTGATGGTCGCCGTCTCCGTGGTGATCGCCGTCGTCGCGGCCACCGCGGCCCTCTGGGCGGCCCTCAACATCACCGCGCCGCTCGCGGTCACCGTCGCCTCGCTGGTCATGGGCCTGGCCGTCAGCAGCATGCACTACACCGGCATGCACGCGGTGCGGGTACGGGTGCTCCCCTCCGCCGAACCCCTCGCCGGAGCCACCGCGATGCAGTTCGTCTTCCCGCTCGCCGTGGGCCTCGGCTCCTACCTCTTCCTGACCTCGGCCTTCGTGGCGCTCTCCCCGACGGCGCGCGAGCGGGCCGCCGAGGACGCGGCCCGGCGGGCCTGGCGCAGCACCCCCGCGGTCACCGAGCGGACCCCTGTCGAACGAGGGAACCATGCGTACATCCCCTAGGACCGACGGCACCGGCCGCGGGACACCTCCGCCCCCGGTGCGCGGCCGCCGGGCGCACGCCGGGCCCCCGGCCGACGAGACGGCGGAGGAACTCGCCGCCGCGGCAGCCGCGGCCGCCGCGAGCGCCGGCCGCGGGGCCCTCGGTGCCCCCGGCGGCGCCCGGGGACTGCGGCTGCGCCCCCGCACCGTCCGGGCCAAGGTGGTCAGCCTGCTGATGGTGCCCGTGATGTCGCTGCTGGCGCTGTGGGGCTACGCCACCGTGACCACCGTGCAGGACGTCGCGGCCCTCAGGCAGGCCGAGCGCGTGGACGCCCAGGTCCGCGTCCCCGCGGCCGAGGCGGTCATCGCCCTGCAGGCCGAACGGGCCTTCGCGCTGCGGCACGCCACCGGCGGCGAGGCGGCACCGCGCGGCGAGTCCGGCGCCCTCACCGACGCCACCGACCGGGCCGTGGGGAAGCTGCGGCTCGGCCGCACGGGCACCGTCGCCGACAGCGGAGAGCTCCCGCCCGAGGTCCCCGCGCGCCTCCGCGCCTTCCTGGCGGGGGCCGACGGCCTGAGCTCCGTGCGCAGCGCCGTCCTCGAGGGCGACGCCGGCTGGAAGGACACCTACCGGGCGTACACCGACGTCATCGCCGACGCCCTCGCGGTGGACGGCGCCCTCACCTCCATCCCGCACGTCCGGGAGGGCTCCGACGCCCGGATCCTGCTGGAACTCGGCCGGGCCGGCGAGGCCCTCGCCCAGGAGGACGCCCTGCTGGCGTCGGCACGGCTCGACGGCTCGCTCGACGGCGAACGACGCGCCCTCTTCACCGCGGCGACCGCCACCCGCCGGGCACTCGTCGACCACGCCGCCCCCGACCTGCGCGAACCCCAGCGCGGCGCCTGGCGGGACCTCCTCCGCGGCGGCGGACACGAGGAACTGGTGAAGGCCGAGGACGCCGTGCTGCGGGCCGGCTCCGGCGAGGCGGCCGCGGGCGCCGTCCCCGCGGGTGACTGGGAGGCCGCCCACGCCCAGGTCCAGGACGCCCTGCGGGACATCGCCGACCACGCCTCCCACGCCGACCCCGCGGGAGCCGGGCCGCTGACGCGCGGGCTGATCAGCCCTGCGGGCGGCGCGGTGCTGCTCGGCCTGCTCGCGGTGAGCGTCTCCCTGCTCATCTCGGTGCGCATCGGCCGGGGAATCGTCGCCGACCTGGTCGGGCTGCGCAACAGCGCCCTGGAGATCGCCCGGCGCAAACTCCCCCAGGCCATGCGCAAACTGCGGGCCGGCGAGGAGATCGACGTCGACGCCGAGGCCCCCCACGGCCCGCCCGCCGAGGACGAGACCGGCCAGGTCGCCGAGGCCCTCGGCACCGTGCACCGCGCCGCGCTGCACGCCGCCGTGGAGCGCGCGGAACTGGCCAGCGGCATCTCCGGCGTCTTCGTGAACCTGGCCCGCCGCAGCCAGGTGCTGGTGCACCGCCAACTCGCCCTGCTGGACGGCATGGAACGCCGGGCGGAGGACCCCGACGAGCTCAGCGACCTGTTCCGCCTCGACCACCTCACCACCCGGATGCGGCGGCACGCCGAGTCCCTGATCATCCTCTCCGGCGCCGCCCCCGGCCGCGCCTGGAGCCGCCCGGTCTCGCTCACCAACGTGGTCCGCGCGGCCGTTTCGGAGATCGAGGACTACGCGCGCGTCGACGTCCGGCAGCTCGCCGAGACCGCCGTCACCGGCGCGGCGGTCGCCGACCTCACCCACCTGCTGGCCGAACTCGTCGAGAACGCAGCGCAGTTCTCGCCCCCGCACACCAAGGTGCGGGTCACCGGGGAGACCGTCGGCAACGGGTACGCGGTGGAGGTCGAGGACCGGGGCCTCGGCATGGGCCCGGAAACCCTGGCCGAGGCCAACCGGCGGATCGAGCAGTCCGAGGCGCTCGACCTCTTCGACAGCGACCGGCTGGGGCTCTTCGTGGTCAGCCGCCTCGCCGCGCGGCACGGGATCAAGGTGCACCTGCGCCCCTCGCCGTACGGCGGCACCACCGCGGTGGTGCTCCTGCCGAAGAACCTGCTGCACGCCGAGGCGGACCTGGGGGACGCCGGGCGGCCGGGCGTCGCGGACGACCGGGGGGCGGACCGCGGCGCGGCGCTGCCGACGGCGGCCGCGCCCCGGCCGGCGCTGATCGCCCAGGCCGGGCCGGCCGAGGAACTCCCGCCGGTCGACCCCCCGCCCGGGGTGACCGCCCTCCGCCCCCGCCGCGCGGCCACCGCCCCCCGCGAGGCAAGCCCCGCGGCCGGCCCCCGGCACACCGGCACCCCCGACCCGCTCGGCACCGCGCGTGCGCGTGCGGATGCGGCGGCGGACCGTCTCGGCGCCGGGGACGACCGGTCCGGGACCGGTCACGACCGTACGGAAGCGGTCACGGACCGACGCGGCGGCGACCGGCTCGGGGCCGGTAACGACCGTGCGGGTGCGGGTGCGGGTGCGGGTGCGGATCGGCTCGGTGCCGGTAACCACCGGCCGGGGGCGACCGGGGACCGGCTCGGCACAGCTCACGGCCGCCCGGGTGCGGCCGACGCCCCGCTCGGCACCGCGTACGACCGGACCGCCCCCGCCGGTGGCCCGACGGCCCCGGGTCTGGGCGGCACGGCACCCGTCACCGGAGCGCCGGTCGGCCACACCACCCCGGCCGACGGACGGGCCCCGGCCGCACCGCCCGCCTTCGGCGGCGGTCCGATCACGCCGGGCACCGCCAGCCTGTCCGCCACCCCGGGCTCCCCGGGCGCTCCCGTCCCGTCTGCCACCCCGGACTCCCCTGTCGCGCCCGCCACCTCGGGCTCCCCGGGTGTCCCGGCTTCGTCCGCCGCTCCCGGCTCCCCGGGCGCTTCAGCCGCGTTCACCACCCCCGGCTCCCCGGGCGGCTCCGCGCCGTCCGGGGGCACCCTCCGCCTCGGCCCGAGGCCCGCGGGCCCCGGTTCCGCCACCGCCCGGCCGGGCGGCCACACCACCGGAGCCGATAGCGCCACCGGCTCCGGCTCCGGAAGCGCCACCGGGCACGGAGCCGCCACCGAGCCTGGAATCGGCACCGCCGCCGCGCCCGGCGCCGGCCCAGGTACCGCCACCGGCTCCGGAACCGCCACCGGGCCCGGAACCGGCACCACCGCCGCGCCCGGCGCCGGCCCAGGTACCGCCACCGGCTCCGGAACCGCCGCCGAGCCCGGAACCGGCCCCGGCACCGCCACCGGCGCCGACACCCCCCTGCCCCGCCGCGTGCGGCAGCGCAACCTCGCCCCGCAGCTCCGGCAGCGGCCCCCCGCGTCGCACGCTCCTGCCCCCGCCCCGGCCGAGGACCGCACCCCGGAGGCGGTCCGGGACCGCATGGCCGCCTACCGCGACGGCTGGGTGCGCGGCGGCGGCCACCCGCCCGGCCACGGCCCCCGCACCCCCGGCCGCACCGACCGCAGCGAAGGAGACCCCGCATGACGTACGACCCCCTGACCCTGGCCCACGACCCCGTGACGACCGGAGGGCCGCGGCGCTCCGTCGAACTCGACTGGCTCCTGGACGACCTGGTGATCCGCACCGCCGAGGTGCGGCACGCCGTGGTCCTCTCCGACGACGGACTCGCCGTCGGCTCCTCCAGCGGCCTCGGCCGCGAGGACGCCGACCACCTCGCCGCCGTAGCCTCCGGGTTCAACAGCCTCGCCAAGGGGGCCGGCCGCCACTTCGGCGTCGGCGGGGTCCGCCAGACGATGGTGGAGATGGACGACGGCTACCTGTTCGTGGCCGCCGCCGGAGCCGGCTCCTGCCTCGCCGTCCTCACCGGCGCCAAGGTCGACATCGGCCTGATCGCCTACGAGATGGCCCGAATGGTCAAGCGGGTCGGCGAACACCTCCACCAGCAGCCGCGGGTGCCCGTGCGGCCGCCCGTCGGCTGACCGGGAGGCGGAACTCCGCATGCGCGACACCGACCCGACGACGCACACCCCGTTCCCCCCACGCCCGGGCGAGGCAGCCCCGTCGGGTGGCCGGTGGTACGAGAGCCAGTGGTTCGACGGCGAGGCCGGACCGCTGGTGCGCCCCTACGCGATGACCGGCGGGCGCACCAGCGCCGGACCCGCCGGCGCCGGCTTCGACCTCATCGCGCTCATCTCCCTGGACCCCGAGGCGCCGCCCGGCGCGGCGGCGGCGCTCGCCCCCGAACACCGGCTGCTGCTGGACCTGTGCCGCACCGAGACCCAGTCGGTCGCCGAACTCGCCGCGGGCGCCGACCTCCCCGTCGGCGTCGTCCGCGTCCTCCTCGGAGACCTGCTGGAGCTGGGCTGCGTCACCGTCAGCCGCCCTGTGCCACCCGCCCAGTTGCCCGACGAGCGGGTGTTGCGCGAGGTGATCGCCGGGCTGCGCGCGCTGTGAAACTCCGCGGGAGCTTCCCAGGCGCATCAGTCCTATGATCGCGTCAGCCGGTTCGCCGCCGGCCGTGCCCGCCCACTCCCACCGACCGATCCCCACCGTGACCGACCCCTCGCGGCGAGCCGATCGCCCGTGACACCCGAGAGAAGTGATCGATGGTCCCCCAGCAGACGGACACCGCCTCCGGCGGGACGACGGGCGCCGCCGACACCCAGGACGCCTCCGCCCCGATGGCGTTGAAGATCCTGGTGGCAGGCGGTTTCGGCGTGGGCAAGACGACCCTGGTCGGCGCCGTCAGCGAGATCCGGCCCCTGCGCACCGAGGAACTCCTCACCGAGGCGGGCCGGACGGTGGACGACACCGCGGGCGTCGACCAGAAGACCACCACCACCGTGGCCATGGACTTCGGCCGCATCACCATCCGCGCCGGGCTCTCGCTGTACCTCTTCGGCACGCCCGGCCAGGACCGCTTCTGGTTCCTGTGGGACGAGCTCGCGCAGGGCGCGCTGGGCGCCGTCGTACTCGCCGACACCCGGCGGCTCGAGGACTGCTTCCCGGCCGTGGACTACTTCGAGCACCGGGGCATCCCGTTCGTGGTGGCCGTCAACTGCTTCGAGGGCGCCCGGTCCTACACGCCCGACGAGGTCTCCGCCGCCCTCGACCTGGACCCCGGAACGCCCGTGGTGCTCTGCGACGCCCGCGAGCGGGAGTCCGGCAAGGAGGTCCTGATCAGCGTGGTGGAGCACGCGGGGCGGATGCACACCGCGCGCCTGCTCGACTCGGTGCGCTGACGGCGGTCAGTCCGCGAGACCGGCGACCGCGCTGACCCGTTCGACGGACAGCCGCACCAGCAGCTCGCCCGGGACCGCGTTGCGCGCCCCGAACGCCTCCGCCCGTTCCTCACCCATGTAGCGGGCGGCGATCCGGGTCGCCCAGTGCCGCATCTCGTCCAGGTCGTCGACGAGCCGCGCCCGGCAGGTCAGCGAGACGAACGAGAACGGGGGCCGCTCGTCGTCCACGCAGAGGGCGGCCCGGCCGTCCCGGGCGAGGTTGCGGCCCTTGACGGTGTCCGCGCCGGTGGTCAGCACCACCTCGTCCCCGTCCAGCGTGAACCAGACGGGGGCGACGTGCGGTGAACCGTCGGCCCGGGTGGTGGCCAGCTTCGCGGTGCGGGTCCCGGCGGTGACGAAGTCCCGCCATTCCCGGTCGTCCATCCTGTGCGCCATGCCGCCATCCTCGGCACCCCGGCCCCCGGCCGCCACCGGGACTGCGCCGCGCGGCCTGCGCGGCCGCCGGGGTGCCGGTCTACAGGGCGCGGAAGAGACCCTCCTGCACCACCGACACCACCAGGCGGCCCGCACGGTCGTAGATGCGCCCGCGCGCCAGCCCGCGGCCGCCGACCGCGATCGGCGACTCCTGGTCGTACAGCAGCCAGTCGTCCGCCCGGAACGGCCGGTGGAACCACATCGCGTGGTCCAGCGAGGCCAGGTCGAAGTGGCGCGGCCCCCACAGCGGCTCCACCGGCAGCCGTACCGCGTCCAGCAGCGTCATGTCGCTGGCGTAGGTCAGCGCGCACGTGTGCACCAGCGGGTCGTCGCCCAGCGGGCCCACCGCGCGCATCCACACCGCGCTGCGCGGCTCGGCCCCCGCCACCTCCTCCGGCGTCCACCGCAACCGGTCCACGTACCGGATGTCGAAGGGCTGGCGGCGCGCCATCCGCTCCAGCTGCTCGGGCAGCGCCCCGAGGCGGTCACGGATCGCGTCCACCACCGTCGGCAGCGCTTCCGGGTCCGGCACCTCACGAGCCGGCGGCAGCTGGTGCGTGAACGGACCCTCCTCCGGCAGGTGGAACGAGGCCGTCAGGTTGAAGATCGTCCGCCCCTGCTGCACGGCGGTCACCCGGCGGGTGGTGAACGACCGGCCGTCGCGGATCCGCTCCACCTGGTAGACGATCGGCACGCCGGGCCGCCCCGGCCGCAGGAAGTAGGCGTGCAGCGAGTGCACCGGCCGGTCCTCCTCCACGGTGCGGCCGGCCGCCACCAGCGCCTGGCCCGCCACCTGCCCGCCGAAGACGCGCTGCAGGGACTCGTCCGGGCTGCGGCCCCGGAAGATGTTGACCTCGATCTGCTCGAGGTCGAGCAGGGCGACCAGGCCCTCCGCCGGATTCGTCATGGGGATGTCTTCTCCTGTCCCACGTCACTCACGTCCCACGTCACTCACGTCCGCGTATCACTCACGGCCACGTCACCCACGTCCGCGGCACTCGCGCCGCCGGTGGCCGGCCGTTCACAGCTGGCCGACGCCGGTGACCCGCACGACCGCGCGTCCCTCGGCGTCGGACGCCGCCAGGTCGACCTCGGCGCTGATGCCCCAGTCATGGTCGCCGTCGGGGTCCGCGAAGGTCTGGCGGACGCGCCACAGACCGTGCTCCGCGTCCTCCTCGATCATCAGCAGGCGCGGGCCGCGGGCGTCCGGGCCGGTGCCGAGGTCGTCGTACTCGTCCCAGTACGCGTCCATCGCCTCGCCCCAGCGGTCGGCGTCCCAGCCCGACTCGGCGTCCATCTCGCCGAGTTCGCCGACCTGGTCGAGGGCGGCCAGCTCCACCCGGCGGAACATCGCGTTGCGCACCAGCACCCGGAAGGCACGGGCGTTGGCGGTGACCGGCTTCACCTGGTCCGCCTTCTCCTGCGCCTCCTCCGCGGTCATCACCTCGGGGTTGGCGAGCTGCTCCCACTCGTCGAGCAGGCTGGAGTCCACCTGGCGCACCATCTCGCCCAGCCAGGCGATCAGGTCCTGGAGGTCCTCGGACTTCAGGTCGTCGGGGACGGTGTGCTCCAGCGCCTTGTAGGCGCTCGCCAGGTAGCGCAGCACGATGCCCTCGGTGCGGGCCAGCTCGTAGAGGGAGACGAACTCCGTGAAGGTGAGCGCCCGTTCGTACATGTCCCGGACCACCGACTTGGGCGACAGCGGGTAGTCGCTCACCCACGGGTGGCTCTTGCGGTAGGTGTTGTAGGCGTGGAAGAGCAGCTCTTCCAGCGGCTTGGGGTGGCTGACCTCCTGCAGCCGCTCCATGCGCTCCTCGTACTCGACGCCGTCCGCCTTCATCTGCGCGACCATCTCGCCGCGCGCCTTGTTCTGCTGGGCGTGCAGGATCTGGCGCGGGTCGTCCAGCGTCGACTCCACCACCGAGAGCATGTCCAGGGCGTACGACGGCGATTCGGGGTCCAGCAGCTCGAACGCGGCCAGCGCGAAGGTGGACAGCGGCTGGTTGAGCGCGAAGTCCTGCTGGAGGTCGACCGTGAGGCGGACGATCCGGCCCTCGGCGTCCGGGGTGTCCAGCTTCTCGACGATGCCGCCGTCCAGCAGCGACCGGTAGATGGCGATGGCCCGGCGGATGTGCCGCAGCTGCTGCCTGCGCGGCTCGTGGTTGTCCTCCAGCAGCCGGCGCATGGCGTCGAACGCGTTGCCCGGGCGGGCGATCACCGACAGCAGCATGGCGTGGGTGACCCGGAAGCGGGAGGTCAGCGGCTCCGGATCGGAGGAGATCAGCTTCTCGAAGGTGCTCTCCGTCCAGCCGACGAAGCCCTCCGGAGCCTTCTTGCGCACGACCTTGCGGCGCTTCTTCGGATCGTCGCCGGCCTTGGCGAGCGCCTTCTCGTTCTCGATGACGTGCTCGGGCGCCTGCGCCACCACGAAACCCGCCGTGTCGAAGCCCGCGCGGCCGGCCCGGCCCGCGATCTGGTGGAACTCGCGCGCCCGCAGCGTGCGCACCCGGTTGCCGTCGTACTTGGTGAGCGCGGTGAACAGCACCGTGCGGATGGGCACGTTGACGCCGACGCCCAGGGTGTCGGTGCCGCAGATGACCTTCAGCAGACCGGCCTGCGCCAGCTTCTCCACCAGACGCCGGTACTTGGGGAGCATGCCGGCGTGGTGGACCCCGATGCCGTGCCGCACGTACCGCGAGAGGTTGCGGCCGAACTTGGTGGTGAAGCGGAAGTTGCCGATCAGGTCGGCGATCTTCTCCTTCTCCTCCTTGGAGCACATGTTGATGCTCATCAGCGCCTGCGCCCGCTCCACCGCCTGCGCCTGGGTGAAGTGGACGATGTAGACCGGCGCCTGCCGAGTGTCCAGCAGCTCGGTCAGCGTCTCGGTCAGCGGCGTGTACTTGAAGTCGTACGACAGCGGCACCGGGCGGACGGCCGAGCGCACCACGGCGGTCGGGCGGCCGGTGCGCCGCGTGAGGTCCTTCTCGAACATCGAGACATCGCCGAGCGTCGCCGACATCAGCACGAACTGCGCCTGCGGGAGCTCCAGCAGCGGGATCTGCCAGGCCCAGCCGCGGTCCGCCTCCGCGTAGAAGTGGAACTCGTCCATCACCACCTGGCCGACGTCGGCGTTCCGGCCGTCGCGCAGCGCGATGGAGGCCAGCACCTCGGCCGTGCAGCAGATCACCGGCGCGTCCGCGTTGACCGAGGCGTCGCCGGTCAGCATGCCGACGTTCTCGGTGCCGAAGATCTTGCAGAGCTCGAAGAACTTCTCCGAGACCAGGGCCTTGATCGGTGCCGTGTAGAAGGTGACCTCGTCCCGGGCGAGCGCCGCGAAGTGGGCGGCCGCCGCGATCATGCTCTTGCCCGACCCGGTGGGCGTCGAGACGATCACGTTCGCCCCCGAGACGACCTCGATCAGCGCCTCCTCCTGGTGGGGGTAGAGCGTGATGCCCCGGTCCTGGGCCCACGCCTCGAAGGCTTCGTAGAGGGCGTCCGGATCGGCGGTCTGCGGCAACTGATCGATGAGGGTCACGTCCCCATCTTGCCCGGACCAGGTCACGATCAGGGAATCGGATCACCGCACGAAGATCGTCACCGCTACGCTGGGCCGCCGAACTCCACAGCGGCACAACGTAGAACGGGGCGGGCGACGCCATGATGGGACCAGCACATTCTCTGTCGGGCGCGGCCGCCTGGCTCGGCGTCGGAGCGGCGGCCGCCGCCTGGGGCGAGCCGATGCCCTGGCCCGTCCTGCTGGCGGGTGCGCTGATCTGCGCCGGAGCGGCCCTCGCCCCCGACCTCGACCACAAGGCGGCCACCATCTCGCGCGCCTTCGGGCCGATCTCCAAGTGGATCTGCGAGATCGTCGACAAGCTGTCCTACGCGGTCTACAAGTCGACGAAGAAACCCGGTGACCCCCGGCGCTCCGGCGGCCACCGCACCCTGACCCACACCTGGGTGTGGGCGCTGCTGGTCGGCGCGGGCTCCGCGGCGATCGCCACCCTGGGGGACCGCTGGGGCGTCCTCTTCATCCTCTTCGTGCACATGGTGCTGGCCATCGAGGGCCTGCTGTGGCGGGCCACCCGCGGTTCGAGCGCCGACGTGCTGGTGTGGCTGCTGGCCGCCACCAGCTCGTGGATCATCGCGGGGATCATGGACAAGCCGGGCAACGGCGCGACCTGGATGTTCGACGGCCCCGGCCAGGAGTACCTGTGGCTCGGGCTGCCGATCGTGCTGGGCTCCCTGGTCCACTGCATCGGTGACGCCCTCACCGTCTCCGGCTGCCCCGTCCTGTGGCCCATCCCGATCGGCCGCAGGCGCTGGTACCCGCTGGGCCCGCCGAAGCCCCTGCGCTTCCGTGCCGGGAGCTGGGTGGAGGTCCGGGTCCTGATGCCGGGCTTCATGATTCTCGGCGGCGTGGGCGCGGCGGCGGCGCTCAACGTCATCTGAGGCCTGCCCCGAACGCCGGCCGAGGCCTGCCCTGCCCGGAACGCCGGCCGAGGCATGCCCGGAACGCCGTCCGGGACCGTCCGAACCCGATCGGCCCGGCCACGGTGGGGAGCGGCGCGGCGGGGCAGGAGGAGGGGAACGCACGCCGCCCCGACCGCCCCGAACCCCACCGCGCGAGGAGACCCAGGCCATGGGAACCGTCGTCCACGTCCCCCAGACCCGGGACATGCTCGGGGAGGAACTCTCCGGCGACGAGGCGCTCACCGCCCTGCGCGAGTACGGCGGCACCCAGCTGTTCCTGGACGCCTTCAGCCGCTTCCGGTACGCGGACGGCTTCACCAACGCCCGCGCCCTGGCCTTCCAGATCGTGGTGGGCGCGGTGCCGTTCACCGCCGCGCTGGTCGGACTCGCCACCTCCGCCCACACCGAGGGCATCGGCCGGATCATCGAGCTCACCCTGGAACGCATCGTCCCCGGCACCAGCGACGACATCGTCCGCGAGGTCCTGGAGGGCGCCCGGCGCACCGCGCACGGCGGCGTGTGGAGCAACCTCGCGCTGATCCTCGGCCTGGGGTTCGCGCTGCTCAACCTCGCCTCGGCCATGGGGCAGATAGAACGGGGCGCCAACCGCATCTACGGCGTCGAACGCGACCGGCCCGCCCTGCGCAAGTACGGGCGCGCCCTGGTGCTCGCCGGGGCGGCGGGGCTGCCCATGGTGCTCGGCTTCCTGGCCCTCGTCGCGGGGGAGGCGGTGGGGGACGCGGTCGCGCGGGCCGCCGGCTGGTCCGGCGGCGCCCGGTGGTGGGACCACCTGGACCTGCCGCTCGGGCTCCTGCTGGCCTGGACCGCCTCCGCCGTGATCTTCCGCTGGTCCCCGCGCCGCCGGCAGCCCGGCTACACCTGGCTGGCCCTCGGCTCGGCCGTCCACCTGATCATCTGGGTGTCGGCGACCGCGCTGCTGGAGTTGTACGTGGGCAACACCGGCGGCTTCGGCGCCGTCTACGGGCCGCTCACCGCGTTCATCGCCCTGCTGCTGTGGGCCAACCTGACCGGCATCGCCCTGTTCCTCGGCATCGCCTTCGCCGCCCAGCTGGAGGCGGCACGCGCCGGGCTGCACGCCGCCGTGCACCCGGACCCCGGCCCGGGCGCCTGAGGGACAGCGCCCGCCGCCCCCCGTCAGGCCGTGTCGCCGCCCGGTCAGGCCGTGGCGTCGCCGCCGCGGTCGTCGCCGGCCGGACCGCCCGCACCGCCCGCACCGGCCGCCCCGCCGTACCGGCGCTCGAAGCGGGCCACGCGGCCCTCGGAGTCCACCGTGCGGGCCTTGCCGGTGTAGAACGGGTGGCTCTCCGCGGAGATCTCCACGTCGATCACCGGATACGTCTGCCCGTCGTCCCAGTCGATCGTCCGGTCGCTGCTCGCCGTCGACCGGGTGAGGAACGCGTAGCCGGCCGCCCGGTCGCGGAAGACCACGGGCCGGTAGTCGGGGTGCTTGTCCTTCTGCACGGTCCTCACTCCTCGTCGATAAGATGGATGGCCGCCTCCTCGGCCGAGGCGGCCGCTCCGTCGATGCCCACGTCGCGGGCGGCCAGGACCGCCTCGGTGTCACGGCGCAGGCCCTCGTCGGGCGCCACGAGCCGTCCGGCCCGGGCCGTCCCGACCTCGGAGTCCAGCAGCTCCCCGTCGGTGTCCACGGAGTCGCCGATGCCGTCCCCGTCGAGCCCGAGGTCCGGCCCGTCCGGCACCTCCTTGGCCAGCCGCTCGTCCAGCGACTCGCCCCGGTGCTGCTCGGCCGCCGTCTCGCCCGTGTGCTCCACGCCCCACGGCTTCTCCGGCGGGGACCAGCCACGGTCCAGCGGGTCGTCGACGTCGTCGGTCTCCAGCGTGTCCTCGACGTCGAGGAGACCGGAGTCGTCCTGGATGTCGGACGCGTCAGGCTGGTAGACGTCGTCCCCTGGTCCGTCGGCGATGCCCACGAGTTCCTCCCGCCGAGTAGCGGCCGTTCACACTGTCCAGCGTCCACCGGGGCCGGGGACCGCGCAAACGGCGGGTGGCCGCGCGGCGCTCCTAGACCGCCCCCGGGCGTCCCTCGGGACCGCCGTCGACGAGGGTGTTCAGCAGGCCGCCGAGCACCTCGCGCTGGTCGTGGGAGAGCGGCTCCAGGATCTCCTCCGCCGCCGCCCGGCGGGCCGCCCGCAGCTCCCGCAGCGCGGCCCGGCCCTCGTCCGTCAGCTCGATCCGCGTCACCCGGCGGTTGTCCGGGTCGGGCGCCCGGCGCACCCGGCCGCCCGCCTCCAGCCCGTCCACCAGCGTCGTCACGGCCCGGGGGACCACCTCCAGGCGTTCGGCGAGGTCGGCCATCCGCGGCGGCGCGGCACACGCCGCGAGGGCGCGCAGCAGCCGGGACTGGGCCGGGGTGATCGCCATGCCCCGCTGCTCCAGGTGGCGCTTCTGGATGCGGTGGACGCGGCGGGTGAGGCGCAGCAGCTGCTCGGCGAGGAGCCCGTCGGAGTCGGGAGGCGTCATGCGGGCACGGTACCAGGACCATGTTCATTGTGAATATAGGTAACAATGAGCTAAGCTCTTCGGCGATCCGTGGTCCGCCGTGTCCGCCGTCCTCACCGGCCGCCCGCACCCCTAAGGAGCCCATGCGTCCCGACCGCATCGACTGGACACCGCCCCCGGCCGACCCCGACCGGCCGCGGCAGGTCCGCCGCATCCTGCGCCTCTTCCGGCCCTACCGGGGCCGCCTCGCCGTGGTCGCCGTCCTGGTCGGCGCCTCCTCGCTGGTCTCGGTGGCCAGCCCCTTCCTGCTGCGCGAGATACTCGACGTCGCCCTTCCGCAGCAGCGCACCGGCCTGCTGAGCCTGCTGGTCCTCGGCATGATCGTCAGCGCCGTGCTCGGCGGGGTCTTCGGCGTGCTGCAGACCCTCATCTCCACCACGGTCGGCCAGCGCGTGATGCACGACCTGCGGACGTCCGTCTACGGGCGGCTCCAGCGGATGTCCCTGGCCTTCTTCACCCGCACCCGCACGGGCGAGGTCCAGTCCCGCATCGCCAACGACATCGGCGGCATGCAGGCCACCGTCACCTCGACGGTCACCTCGCTCGTCTCCAACCTCACCGGCGTCATCGCCACCGTGGCCGCCATGCTGGCGCTGGACTGGCGGCTGACCGTCGTCTCGCTGCTCCTGCTGCCGGTCTTCGTCTGGATCAGCCGCCGGGTCGGCGACGAGCGCAAGAAGATCACCACCAAGCGGCAGAAGCAGATGGCGGCGATGGCGGCCACCGTCACCGAATCGCTCTCGGTCAGCGGCATCCTGCTCGGCCGCACCATGGGCCGCGCCGACTCCCTCACCCGGTCCTTCGCCGACGAGTCCGAGAAGCTGGTGGACCTCGAGGTCCGGTCCAACATGGCGGGCCGGTGGCGGATGGCCGTCATCGGCATCGTCATGTCCGCGATGCCCGCGCTGATCTACTGGACGGCCGGTCTCGCCCTCCATCTCGGCGGACCCGCCGTCTCCCTGGGCACGCTGGTCGCCTTCACCTCGCTCCAGCAGGGCCTCTTCCGCCCGACCGTCAGCCTGCTGTCCACCGGCGTGCAGATCCAGACCTCGCTCGCCCTGTTCCAGCGCATCTTCGAGTACCTCGACCTCCCCGTTGACATCACCGAGCGGGAGAACCCGGTCCACCTCGACCGGATCAAGGGCGAGGTGCGCCTGGAGGACGTCGAGTTCCGCTACGACCCGCACGACGAGCCCGTGCTCGACGGCGTCGACGTCACGGTCCCCGCGGGCGGCAGCCTGGCCGTGGTCGGCACCACCGGGGCCGGCAAGTCCACCCTGGGGCACCTGGTGCCCCGGCTCTACGACGTCACCGGCGGCCGGGTCACCCTCGACGGCGTGGACGTCCGCGACCTGGACTTCGACACCCTCGCCCGCGCGGTGGGCGTGGTCTCCCAGGAGACGTACCTCTTCCACGCCACCGTCGCCGACAACCTCCGCTTCGCCAAGCCGGACGCCACCGACGAGGAACTCCACGCCGCCGCCCGCGCCGCGCAGATCCACGACCACATCGCCGCGCTCCCCGAGGGCTACGACACGGTCGTCGGCGAGCGCGGGCACCGCTTCTCCGGCGGCGAGAAACAGCGCCTGGCCATCGCCCGCACGATCCTGCGGGACCCGCCGGTGCTCCTCCTCGACGAGGCGACCAGCGCCCTGGACACCCGCACGGAACGCGCGGTCCAGGAGGCCATCGACGCCCTCTCCGCCGACCGCACGACGATCACCATCGCCCACCGGCTTTCCACCGTCCGCGGCGCCGACCAGATCGTCGTCCTCGACCGCGGCCGCGTCGTCGAACGCGGCACCCACGACGACCTCCTCCGCCTCGACGGCCGCTACGCCGCGTTGGTGCGACGGGACACGAGGCTGGAGGCGACCGGGGGGTGACGGGGGTCCCCGGGGCGGGGGTGCGCGGGGGCACGCGGGGGCGGGGGCGGTTCCCGCGCGGGGGCGTGACGTCAGGTCCTCGGCTCCTCGGCTCCTCGGCTTCGCGGCTTCGCGGCTCCTCCGCTCCGCGGCCACTCGGCTGCTCGGCTGCTCGGGGGGTCAGGCCGCCACGGCAGCAGCGCCGCCCGTCGCGTTCGCACCGCCCTGCGCGACACTGCCGCTCTGCGTGAGGCTGCCGCCCTGCGGGTCCGTGCGGCCCTGCGGGACCCTGCCGGCCTGCGTGGCGGTGCCGTCCTGCGCGTCCGAACCGCCCCGCGCGCTCGGGCCGTTTCCCTCCAGCAGCCGCCGGATCTCCCGCACCGCCGCCCGGCCCGCCCGGTTGGCGCCCACCGTGCTGGCCGACGGCCCGTACCCCACGAGGTGCACCCGCGGGTCGGCCGCCGCCCGCGTGCCGACCAGCCGTATCCCGCCGCCCGGCTCCCGCAGCCGCAGCGGCGCGAGGTGGCCCACGTCGGCCCGGAAGCCGGTCGCCCACAGCACCACGTCCGCCGCGAAACTCCGGCCGTCCGCCCACGCGACGCCCTCCGGCGTCATCCGGTCGAACATCGGCAGCCGGTCCAGCACCCCGTTCCGCAGACCCTCCCGGATCGCGTCGTTCAGCGGCAGCCCGGTCACCGACACCACGCTGTGCGGCGGCAGACCCTGCCGCACCCGCTCCTCGACCAGGGCCACGGCCGCCCGCCCGGCCTCCTCGTCGAACGGCCCCTCCCGGAACACCGGCGGCCGCCGCGTCACCCACGCCGTCGCCGCCGCGTACGGGGCCAGCTCCAGCAGGTGCTGAGTCCCCGACGCGCCCCCGCCGACGACCACCACCCGCAGCCCCGCGAACTCCTCCGGCCCCGCGTAGCCCACCGTGTGCACCTGCCGGCCACGGAACGTCTCCTGGCCCGCCACCCGCGGCACGAACGGCCGCTCCCAGGTCCCCGTGGCGTTGATCAGCGCCCGCGTCGACCACACCCCGGCCGAGGTCTCCACCCGCAGCCGCCCTCGCTCGCCCTCCCGCACCGCCCGCACGTCCACGGGCCGCAGCACCTGGAGGCCGAACGCCCGCTCGTACTCCGCGAAATACTCCGCGATCACCTCGGACGACGGCCGCGCGGGGTCCGCCCCGCTCAGCTCCATGCCCGGCAGCGAGTGCATCCCGTGCACCTTGCCGTACGTCAGCGACGGCCACCGGAACTGCCAGGCGCCCCCCGGCCCCGGCGCGTGGTCCAGCACCACGAAGCCCTGCCCGGGCGTGAACCCGGCCCGCCTCAGGTGGTAGGCCGCCGACAGCCCCGCCTGCCCGGCGCCCACCACCACGACCTCGGTCTCCCGTACACCCTGCTGTTCCACACCCCTGCGAACGACCGGAGGCCCGCCTCTCTTCCCCGGCGGCCCGGATGCGTCAGGATGGCCCCATGTCAGACCGTTTCAGCACCCGCGTCCTGCAGATCACCACCGGCTCCTCCGAGCGCGTCGCCGACATCACCCGCGACTGCGAGGAATTCCTCCGCGAGGCCGCGGCCGGCCGCGACGGCCTCCTCAACGTCTTCGTCCCGCACGCCACCGCGGGCATCGCGGTCATCGAGACCGGCGCCGGCAGCGACGACGACCTCCTCGTCGCCCTCCGCGACCTGCTGCCCGCCGACGACCGCTGGCGCCACCGCCACGGCACCCCCGGCCACGGCCGCGACCACGTCCTCCCCGCCTTCGTCCCGCCCCACGCCACCCTCCCCGTCGTCGGCGGCCGCCTCGAACTGGGCACCTGGCAGTCGGTGTGCCTGGTGGACACCAACGTCGACAACCCCGACCGGAAGGTGCGGTTGAGCTTCCTCGGCTGATCAGGAGCGTCACCGAGGGCCGTGCCGGGAGAGGTGCGGTGCGGGCCGCCGGCCCGTCGAACAGGACTGTTGGCCACCAGGCGGAAGTTCGGGTTGAGTGGGTCAGCCGTTGTTGTGCGTACGGAGCGTGCCGAACCACCGCACCACCTCCGCTGTTCCCCGCACGTTCGAGCCCAGGTGCCGTGACTTCTGGTGGTCGACGGCACCGAGGTCGACGACCGGCACCGCGGTACCTCCCTCTTGGAAGGCTGCGGCGCAGTTGGCCGTGTTCCGCACGGTCGCCTGCTCGTCGCCCTGTGCCATGTAGAGCCGAACCGGTGCCTTGGGCTTCCAGTCCTCGCACACGCTGTCGGTCTCCCGCAACGCGGCTGCGAGGCCGCCCGTGGGCCGGGTCAGCAGGTCACGGCCGTACGGCGTGAGCAGCTCGTCCAGTGTGGAGGGCAGCGCACCGATCATCTGCGGGCCCGTGTGCACGCCGTCGAACAGTGCCTCCACGGTGGGGTCACGGAATATCTCGCTCGGTGTGCCGTACACGTCGTGAACGCGGTCGAAGGCGACCAACGCGTATGCGGCGTACACCGTGCGCCACCTCGGCTCCAGCTCGGTGTCACCCGCGAGCAGCGCCGGGATCTGCGCACCTGCGAAGTCGTAGGCCCCGCTGACGGGGGCGAGGGCACCGAGCCTGAAGTGCCTGTCCGCGCCCGCATCGAGGGACCTGCCGAGCCCGAGCGCGGCCGAAGCGCCCTGCGAGAAGCCCGTGACGAGGACCTCACGCTCCAGTACACGTCCGGAACGCGGAGCGAACTGGCGGGCGGCACGCAGCAGATCGAGGGAGGCCGTGGCCTCGGACGGCACGTGCATCCAGGGATGCCTGCGCGGCCCTGTGCCCATGCCGAGGTAGTCGGGTGCGACCGTGGCGAAACCTGCGGAGGCGTAGGTGACGGAGGGACCGGTCAGGAACACCTTGCGCTGCATCGAGGGCGCATCGACGCGGTGGAGGCCGGTGCCGTGGGCGAACGAAACGGTCCGCAGACCCCCCTCGACCCCGCGCGGGGCGGTGAACAGCCCGCTGGCAGTGGTGGGTCTGCCCTTGGCGTCGACGGTGCGATAGACGAGCCGGTACGCATCCACGCCATGGCGGACGGCAGCGGTATCGAACCCTGAGGCGGTGAGTTCGGCCGCGGAGTCCTTGGCCGACGCGAGGGTGTACAGCAACTCGGCCGAGATCAGGGCACCGCGCTCGGTGCCGGTGCCGGTGCCGGTGCCGGTGCCGGTGGCAGTGGCAGCGTCGGCGGAGGACGGGGCAGTCGTTCGTAAGCCGGCATCGGCGCTGACGGCGCCCGTTCCGGCGAGGATCGTGGCGGCGACCGCAGCGATGGTGGCTCTGAGCCGGCGCCGACGCCGATGCGGCATTCGCGATGCAAGCACGTGCGGTTCCTCCATGCACTCCCGGTGACAGTGACTGAGTTCAGCCTCCACCGGCAGCCGAAGCGCACGCACTGGTGCACACCCCCGGGAGCCCGGGAGGGGCAGCCCCCGTTCGTCCCCCTATTCGCCGCACGGATGGCGGGCATCGTGGAACCCGATGGCGCAGAGGGTGGGCAGCGCGGCCCGCGGCACGCATAGTCAAGGGCATTCCGCGCCCGGTTTCCGTGCCGCCCTCGGCGGCCGTGTCGACCGGGCGCCGCTTTAGCCCCTCCCCGTACTGGAGCGCCGTGATGCCCGCTGCCGTCATACCGCCGTCCCACGATCAGGTGCCCGACACGGCCCCGGCCGGACGCCTTCCCGCCGTGCTCCTCATGGCCGGAAGCTGTCTGCCCGTACTCGGGGCGGTGCTCCTCGCGCCCGTGCTGCCGCGTATGCAGGACCACTTCGACAGCGTCCCGGGCAGCGCCGCGCTGGTCCCTATCGTGCTCACGGTCCCCGCGCTCGCCCTCGCCCTGCTCGCGCCCTTCGCCGGGATGATCGTCGACCGGCTCGGCCGCAAGCGCCTCCTGGTCGCCGCCACCGTCCTCTACGCACTCTTCGGGACGGCGCCCCTCTGGCTGGACTCGCTCCACGCCATCCTGCTCAGCCGTGTCCTCGTGGGCATCGCCGAAGCGGCGATCATGACGGCCTGCACCACCCTGATCGGCGACTACTACAGCGGTGAACTCCGCGACCGGTACCTGGCCCTGCAGACCATGTGCGCCTCCGCCTCGGCCACGGTCTTCTTCGTCCTCGGGGGTGTGCTCGGGGCCGCCGACTGGCGCGCCCCGTTCTGGCTCTACGCCGTCGGCCTGCTCATCGCACCCTTCATGGCCCGCGCCCTGCCGACGCCCCGCCCGTCCGAGCCCGGCAGCGGGAGCGAGGCGCCCCGCCCGCTCCCGAGACGTCCGTTTCCCGTCCGGCGCATGGCCGGCGTCTGCCTCCTCACCGTCTTCGGCGCCGTCGTCTTCTACACCGTGCCCGTCGAGATGGCCTACCTGCTGGACGACCTCGGCACCGACTCCACCGGCACCATCGGCGCCGTCACGGCGGTGGCGAGCGCCGCGACCGTCCTCGGTTCCGCCCTCTTCACCCGCCTCTCCCCGGACCGTCGCCACCGCCTGCCGGCCCTGCTGCTGCTCTGCGCCGCGGGCTTCGTGCTGATGGGCCTCGCCGACAGCCTCCCCCTGCTGATCGTCGGCGCCGTCCTCAACTGCGTCGGCACCGGCCTGCTGCTGCCGTCGCTGGTCACCCGGGCCATGTCCTTCCTGGAGTTCGCCGACCGGGGCCGCGGCATGGGCCTGTGGACCGCGGCCTTCTTCCTCGGCGAATTCCTCTGCCCGCTGGTCCTGCTGGCCGGCAAGGAACCGGCGGGCAGCCTCGCCTCCGCCGTCGCCCTCCTCGGAGCGGCCACCGCGGTCCTCGCCGCCGCGCTCTTCACGGCCGGCCGTCGGAAGACCTACGCCGCCGGTCTGGCGTCCAGGGGGTAGCGGCGGCGCAGGACGGGATCGGTGAGGGGCTGGGGGCGCCAAGCCCCGTCCGGCGCGTACAGGTCGGTGCCGGGCGGCACGATCTGGTCGATCCGGTCCAGGGCCGCGTCGTCGAGGACCACCGCGGCGCCCTTCAGCGCGTCGCTCAGCTGCTGCCGCGTACGCGGACCGACGATCACCGACGTGACCGCCGGATGCGCGAGGGGGAAGGCCACCGCCAGTTCGGGCAGCGTGCAGCCGAGGCCGTCCGCGACCCCGACCAGTTCCTCGACGGCGTCCAGCTTGGCCGCGTTCACGGGCAGCGCCGGATCGAACCGGGCCGGCGTGAGCGCGGCCCGGCCGCTGCTCAGATCGATCGGCCCGCCCTTGCGGTAACGGCCGCTCAGGAAGCCGGACGCCAGCGGGCTCCACGTCAGCGCGCCCATGCCGAGCCGCTGCACCACCGGCAGCACGTTCGTCTCCACGCCGCGGGCGAGCAACGAGTACGGCGGCTGCTCGGTACGGAACCGCATCAGGGCACGGCGTTCGGCGACATGGTGCGCCTCGACGATGTCCTCCGCGGGGAAGGTGGAGCAGCCGAACGCGCGGACCTTCCCGTCCCGCACCAGGTCGGTCAGCGCCGACAGGGTCTCCTCGACGTCGGTCGTGTGGTCAGGGCGGTGAACCTGGTAGAGGTCGATCCAGTCGGTGCCGAGCCGCCGAAGGCTCTCCTCCACCGCCTTGACGATCCACCGGCGCGAGTTGCCACCGCGGTTGCGTCCCTCCCCCATGGGGAAGTGCACCTTGGTCGCCAGGACCACGTCGTCACGGCGTCCGCGGAGGGCCTTTCCGACGATCACCTCCGACTCGCCGGCCGAGTACATGTCGGCGGTGTCCAGGAAGTTGATGCCCGCGTCGAGCGCGGAGTGGATGATGCCCGCACAGTCGTCGTGGTCAGGGTTGCCGACGGCGCCGAACATCATCGTCCCGAGGCAGAACGTGCTGACCTCGATGCCTGTCCTGCCGAGGGTGCGGTAGCGCATGGCGCGGCTCCTTGCCGGGTGAAGAGGAAGAGAATCGTGCGTCGCACGAGAGGGCGGCCGGGCGGACTCGCCGCCGCCCCGATGACGGTGACCCTAGAATCTGGAGTCGGCTCTAGATCAAGTGCCGCACCCGGACGGACCGGTGGGCGGAAGCGGGGGAACATGCCGGGACGGGCGGACGGGCTCAGCATCGGACAGGTCGCGGAACGCACGGGGCTGTCCGTGCACGCCCTGCGGTTCTACGAGCGTGAAGGCATCCTGCTGTCCACGCCCGCCCGGCGTGCCGGCGGGCAGCGCGTCTACACCGAGGACGACGTCGCCTGGCTCAACCTGTGCGTCGTGCTGCGCGGCTCCGGCATGCCCCTGCCGGACATCCGGCGCTACACCGATCTCGCCCGTGAGGGCGCGGGCACCGAGCACGCGCGGCTCGCCCTGCTGCGGGAGCACGAGGCGCGGGTGACCGGCCAGATCGCCGACCTCGGACGCAGTCTGCAACTGATCCGGCACAAGGTCGCCGTCTACGAGGACCTCGTCGACGCCATGGCGGAGCCCGATGCCGGCCGTGCCGCGGGTATGGGGAAGGAAGCCGGGGTCGATCTTTCCTGAAGCCCGTCCGGTAGTGGCCGGATCGTAGGCGAAGCTGGCCCTGTCGACACTTTTCAGGCCAAGATCCGGCTTCTGAGAATGGGTTCTCCACGTCGTCTCCGGCGCCGACACCCAGGCAATGGAACGGAACTTCTCGGGAGAGCCATGGCACTGGAGATGCGCGAACGCTGCGAACGCTGTGAGACGGCGCTGCGGCCGGACTCGCCCGCCTGGATATGTTCCTACGAGTGCACGTTCTGCGTGTCCTGCAGCGACGCGCTGCGGCACACGTGTCCCAACTGCGGCGGTGAACTTGTTGTCCGCCCTCGCCGGGCGTAGACGCCCGCCCGCCGTCGAGCAGACGATCGGCTGCGGAGGGCAGGGTTCGTGCGCCGCGCCGGGGTCAGTACAGGCCGGCGCGGCGGGCGATGTCCTCGCCGTGCTGCATGCGGCGGCGGGCGTCGTCGCCGAGGGCGGTGATGACGCCGGCGACGACGGTCTCCAGGACGGCGAGGGTGGGGACGAGACTGTCGTACGGGGAGGGCGCGGCGACGCGGCTCGGGAGAACCACCTCGGCGTGCGGGGCGGCCGGGGAGAGCCAGGTGTCGGTGAACAGGACGACCTTGCCGCCGTGTTCCTCGACGAGGGAGGCGAGGGCGGTCGCGGACGCCTCGTAGCGGCGGTAGTCGAAGAGGACCAGGACGTCGCGCCGGGTCAAGGCGGCCAGAACCGCGGTGCGTTCGACGTCGCGGTCGGGCAGGAACCGCACGTCGTCGCGGAGTTGCATCAGGTGCAGGCCGAGGTACTGGGCCAGCAGGTGGGTGAAGCGGCCGCCGGCGAGGGTGATGCGGCGCTTGCGGTCGGCGAGGAGGCGGACCGCGTGCTCGAAGTCGTGCGGGGGGAGTTCGGCGAGGGTCGCGGTGAGCGCGCCGGTGAAGACCTCGCTGCCGTGGCGCAGGAGCGCGGCGTCGGGATCGTCGTCGCCCCGTTCGTCCTCGGCTCGCGCGAAGCCGGCCTTCTCGTACAGGGACAGCGGCGACGCTCCGCGCGCGTCGAGTTCCTCGCGCAGAGCGGCCTGGAAGTCGGGGAAGCCGCGGTAGCCGAGCCGGTTAACGAACCGGATCACCGTGGGCGCGCTGACGGCGGCCCGCTCGGCGAGCACCGCGATGGTCTCGAACCCCGCCGCGGGATAGCCCGCGAGCACCACACGGGCGACCTTGCGCTCGGCCGGGCTCAGCTCGCCCAGCTTCCGGCGGATGTCGTCGGCGAGGGCGCCTGAGGCCATGGTGTCCGTTCCCTTCGGGTGTGCGGGGTGCCCGGCGAGCCTACTGGCGCGGACCGGCCGCGGTGGACGGCGGTCCCGCCCCGCCGGGAGGCTGGGCGGGGCGGGACCTGCTGCGGGGGCGGGTCCGTCGGGCGGGCGGCGCGGGCTACTCCGCCGTGATCCGGATGCCGAGGCCCGTCAGGGTCCGCGGTGCGGCCGGGTCCGTGCCCCAGGCGGTGAAGCCCGGCGCCTTGTCGAACGTGACGGTGAACCGCGGGCCGTCCTCGTACGTCGTCGCTTCCGCCGTCCGCTGGGCGCGGGTCGCCGCCAGGGCGCGGGCGGTGTTCAGGAAGGAGTACGGGACGCCGTCGGGGTTCGCGACGGAGTGGAAGACGTCGTGGTTCGCCGGCACCGGGGCGGTCGAGCCGGGACGGAGCGGCCGCTTGCCCGGGGCGGGCAGGGGGAGCCACCTCCGCGGGTCGTAGCGGTCGCCGTCGGTGAGGTAGGTGTAGCGCACCCCGCGCACCGACCAGGTCCCCGCCTCGGCCCCTGCGGTCCCTGCGGTCCCTCCCGCCTCAGCGGCGCCCTCGGTGGCCCGCGCGCGCCGGAGGTCGAGCACGGCCACCCCGCGCGGGCCGAGCACGCGTACTCGCTCACGCGCGCTGCCCGGGTGTTCCACGACGAGAGCGGTGTTCTCCTCCAGCGCGTACACCCGGTCGTTCCCGGTGTCCGCGGCCAGCCGTATCGCCCGGCCCTCGCGGCCGTACGCCCCGGTGTGCGTGTCGATCAGACCCGACCGGAGGAAACCGAACCCGCCCTCCGGCTCGTACCCGAGCACGGTCGCGTCGTCGAAGTACCCGGGGCTGCTGCCGTCGCGCAGGCCCTCGTACGACTCGCCGCCCGTCACCATGTCCTCGCCGGCCGTGATCTGCGCGCCCGCGCTGGAGCCGGCGACCACCGCGCCCGCCTTCAGCTTGGCGCGGATCGCCGCGAGCACTTTGGTGTCCCGGTGCGCGGGGCCGTTCAGCAGCGTCGTCAGGTAGCGGGACTGGTCGCCGCCGCCGAAGAAGAATCCGCTCATCGAGTTGACCTGGCGGACGACGTCCGGGTCGTCCGCGTTGGCGACGTGGTCCAGGTCGATCGGGATCCACTGCGCGTCCGCGGCGCCGTGCTTCTCGAACAGGTCGGCGTAATAGGCGCCGTTGCAACGGGAGTTGGAGCACAGCTCCGGGTCCGCCGCGTCCGGGTCCTGGCTCTCCGGGACGGAGGCGGCCGTGATCACGCCGATGCGGGCGCTGCTGCCGCCGGCACGGTCGATGATCTCGCCGTAGACCTGCCGGTTGTCGTCCTTCAGGCCGCCGCCGACCAGGACGAGCGAACCGGTGCGGGGGTTCTCGGCGTCCGCGGCCGCGGTGGGGGCCGTCGCCAGGGTGATGACGAGGGCGGTGGCGCAGGCGGTGAGGGTGGAGCGGGTCATGGAACCTCCTGGTCGGGAACGAGGAGCGGGGAGCGAAGCAGCGAAGCAGCGAGGAACAGGGAACGAGGAGCGGGGAGCGTGGCGGGAGGAGGGGGGAGGAGGGGAAGGGGGAGCACGGAAAGGGAGGGAGCGGGGAGCGTGGGGTGCGCGGGCTACGCAGTGGGAGAGGGGGGAGCGCGGGCTCACCCGGGCGGAGGCCCGGCGGTCAGGTGTCGCGGGCGTCGCCGAGGGCGGCGATGAGCCCCGCCAGGAGGGCGACGCGTGCCGGAACGGTGGTGACGTCGAGCCACTCCTCGGGGGTGTGGTCCGCCCCCCCGACGGGGCCGAGCCCGTCCAGGACGGGGACGCCGACGCCCGCGATGATGTTGGCGTCGCCGACACCGCCCGTCGAGGCCGCGCCGAACGACAGCCCCAGCTCGGCGCCGAGGGAGGCCGCGTGGACCAGCATCCGGGCGCCCTCGGGCGTCGCCTCCATCGGCGGGCACAGGTCGAGCTGCCGCACCTCGGCGGAGGTTCCCGCGACGACCGGCACGGCCGCCGCCGACTCGATCGCCGCCCGCGCGAGGGACATGCCCTCCGCCGACGCCGACCGCACCTCGAGCCGCACCTCCGCCTCGGGGCACACGATGTTGGTGCGCTCACCCGCCCGCACGACCCCCACGTTGACGGTGACCCCGGGCCAACGCCCGTTCAGCGCCTGCAGGCCGACGACGAGGTGCGCCGCGGCCAGCGCCGCGTTCGCCCCCCGCTCCGGCTCGATCCCGGAGTGCGCCGCACGCCCGGTGACGGTCAGCAGGAACTCGGCGACCCCCTTGCGGGCGACGACCAGGTCCCCGTTCTCCCGCGCGCACTCCAGGGCCAGCGCGCAGTCCACCCCGCGCGCGACCCGTTCGGTGACGGGCCGGGAGAACGGGGAGCCGATCTCCTCGTCGGGGGTGGCGAGGAAGACCAGTTCGGCGTAGTCGGTGACCCCCGCCAGGTCGAGGATCTCCAACGCGGTGAGCCCGGCGAGCAGTCCGCCCTTGTCATCGCTGACGCCGGGTCCGTGCGCGAGCCGGCCGTCGCGGGAGAAGGGCCGCGCGGCGGCGGTCCCGTGGGGGAAGACGGTGTCCATGTGCGCGGCGAGCAGCACCCGCCGCCCCCCGTCCTCGGGGGCGAGCGAGCCGCGGCGGCGCGCGACGAGCGTGTCGCCCGCCTCCGGGCCGCCGCCCACCCGTTCCACCGCGAACCCCAGCCCCGCGAGCCGTCCGGCCACCCGGTCCGCGACCCGGTTCACGCCGGCCGGGCTGTACGACCCGGAGTCGACGGCAACCAGCTCGGCCAGCTCGGCCAGGTACCCCGCGAGGCGCGACTCCGCGTGTGCGAGGAGCCGGCCCGTCCGGGCGCCCTGCCGCGAGGGCGCGGTCACAGCACCTTGGAGAGGAAGGCGCGGGTGCGCTCCTGCTCCGGTGCGACGAGGATCCGGCGGGGGTCGCCCGCCTCGACGACCACCCCGTCGTCCATGAAGACCGCGGTGTCGCCGACCTCGCGGGCGAAGCCGATCTCGTGCGTGACGACGACCATCGTCATGCCGTCGGCCGCCAGCTGCCGCATGACGTCGAGGACGTCACCGACCAGCTCGGGGTCGAGCGCGGAGGTCGGCTCGTCGAAGAGCATCAGCTTGGGCCGCATGGCGAGCGCGCGGGCGATGGCGACGCGCTGCTGCTGGCCGCCGGAGAGCTGGGCGGGGTAGTGCCCGGCCCGGTCCCCGAGACCGACCTGGTCCAGGAGCCGGCGCGCGTCCTCGCGGGCGGTGGCCGTGGACGCGCCGCCGACGCGGACGGGTGCCTCCATGACGTTCTGCTCGGCGGTCAGGTGGGGGAAGAGGTTGAAGCGCTGGAACACCATGCCGATGTCGCGGCGGTGTTCGGCGATCTCCTTCTCCCGCAGCTCGTGCAGCTTGGTCCCGCGCCGCCGGTAGCCGACGAGGTCGCCGTCGACCGCCAGGGTGCCGCCGTCGATCTTCTCGAGGTGGTTGATGCAGCGCAGGAAGGTCGACTTGCCGGATCCCGACGGTCCCAGCAGGCAGCAGACCTCGCCGCGTTCGACGGTCAGGTCGATGCCCTTGAGGACCTCGAGCTTCCCGAAGTGCTTGCGCACGCCCTGGGCGTGCACCATGGGCGCGCTCAACGCACCTTCTCCTTCGCGTTCTTCGGACGTCCCGGCCGCACGCCGCCGCCGAGCAGACGCCCGAACACGGTGGCCCGCGCGGTCCGTGCCGTGCCCCGCCCGTACCGCCGCTCCAGCCATGCCTGCGGCACGCTCAGCAGGCTCACCAGGGCCAGGTACCAGAGGGACGCGACGACGAGCATCGGGATGACCTGGTAGTTCTGCGCGTACACGGCCTGGATGTTGGACATCAGGTCGTGCGCGGCGATGACCGAGACCAGCGCGGTCATCTTGAGCATGTTGATCGTCTCGTTGCCCATCGGCGGGATGATCACCCGCATGGCCTGCGGCAGCACGATCCGGCGCATGGTCAGCGCGGGCCGCATGCCGAGCGAGTGCGCGGCCTCGGTCTGGCCGACGTCGACGGACTGGATGCCGGCCCGGACGATCTCCGAGGCGTAGGCAGCCTCGTTGAGGCCCAGGGCGAGCAGGGCGGCGACGGCAGGGGTGAGCAGGTCGTTGGTCGGTGCCTGCACGAACGTGACGTCCGTGAACGGGATGCCGATCTTGACGTGCTGGTAGAGCGCCCCCGCGTACCCCCAGAAGATGATCTGGACGAGCAGCGGGGTGCCGCGGAACACCCACACGAACAGCGAGGACAGGCCGAGCAGGACGGGGTTCGACGACAGCCGCATGACCGCGACGAGGGTGCCGAGGCCGAGCCCGAGGGCCATCGACGCGGCGGTCAGCCAGAGGGTGGTGACCAGGCCGTCGAAGATCAGGTCGGCGAAGAGGTACTCCCCGACGACATCCCAGCGCAGGTTGGCGTTGGTGGCGAGCGAGCCGACGAGCCCGGCCAGGGCGACCAGCGAGACGACGGCGGCGATCCAGCGGCCCCAGTGCCGGACGGGCACCACGGTGAGTTCCTCGTCGCCGGTGGTCTGCGGCCCGGGGCGGAGTGCGGTGGTCATCTCTAGTCGACCGCCGCGTTCTTGGTGGCCTCCTCGACGGCGATGGAGCCGACGCCGTACTTGTCGAAGATCTTGGCGGTGGTGCCGTCGTCGATGAGGGACTGCAGGGCCTTCTGGATCGCGTCGGTCAGCTCGGGGAGCTTCTTGGAGACGGCGATGCCGTTGGGGGAGGCCTGGTAGCCGCCGGGCGCGGCCGGGTCGTCGACGACCTCGAAGGTGGCGCCGCCGTCGGCGGTCTTCGCGGTCCAGCCCGCGGCCGGCTTGGTGAGCACCTGGGCGACGACCTTCTTGGCGCGCAGCGCGAGCTGGGCGTCGGAGTCCTTGGGGAAGGTCTGGATGTCGATCCGGTCGCCGCCGGCCTTCTCGCAGGCCGCCTGGTGACCTTCGAGCAGGTCGAGCTGGTTGGTGGCGGCCTGGACGGCGACCTTCTTGCCGCAGAGGTCGTCGAGCGTGGTGATCTTCTCCGGGTTGCCCTTGGCGACCATGATCCCGGAGCCGGAGACGGAGTAGTCGACGAAGTCGACGACGGCCTGCCGCTCCTTGTTGTCGGTCATCGCGGACATCGCCACGTCGAACTTGCCGGCCTGGATGGCGGGCACGATGCCGTCGAACTTCTGCGGGGTGAAGACGAACCTCACCCCGAGCCGGGCGCCGATGGCCTGGCCCAGGTCGTAGTCCAGGCCGGTCAGTTCGGGCTTGCCCTCCTCGACGAACATCTCGAAGGGCGCGTACGGCACGTCGGTGGCCACCCGCACGGTGCCGGACTCCTTCACGGCGGCCGGCAGCGCGTCGTGCAGGGCGGCGTCCTTCTCGACGTTCACGCCGGCCACCTCGACGGCGGCCGGCGCCTTCGCGGCCGTCTCGGCGCCGTCCCCGCCCTCGCCTCCGCCGCAGGCGGTGAGTGTCAGCAGGGCCGAGACCGTCACGGCCGCGGCCGAGGCGCGGCCGGACAGGGGTGCGTGCTTCACGAGCGATCCCTCCTCGAGGATTCCCGCCGCCGGTGACGTGACGCGGTGACGCGTCCCGTGCGGTCGGTTCGAAGGGGAAGTTACACATGGCTGATTAATTTGACCAGATGTAACGAGCGTTACGTTCAGGTGACGGTTCCGTTCGCCAGCGGAAACACGCCGGAGGGACAGTCTCGGCGTTACATCTAGCCGTCGAGCGAAAGCATCTGTACTTTCCATCACCACCCCGGCCCGCTTCGGCGCGGTCGGCCCTTCGTCCCCCGGGAGAACTCCGTGCCCCTGCGTTTCTCCGGCCGTCCGGCCGCCCGCCTCGCCTGTCTGGCGACCTCCTTGTCCGTCCTGCTCTCCGCTGCCGTCATCGGGGCCGAGAGCGCCCACGCCTCCGCCAAGAGAGTGAGGCTCGGCAGCTCGGCCGACGTCTCCCGCACCACCTGGTCCGGCCCCGCCTACACCATGAACGGCTCCGGCGCGGTGGTCCCCGCCACCATGGCCAAGGCCGTCGACGCGATCCGCGGCGGCACCGGCACCCTCGACGTCGTCGTCCTCGCCGGCTCCGCGCCCACCTCCGGCAGCCAGACCCCCGAGTGCGACGCGACCATGCGCCTGGCCGGCGTCAACTCCTGCACGACCTGGACCCTCACCACCCGCAACGACGGCAACAACACCCAGGCCAACACCGACATCCGCAACGCCGAGTTCGTGTACTTCGCGGGCGGGGACCAGTGCCGGTACGCCGACTGGAAGGGGACCTCGCTGCAGAACTCGGTGAAGTCCGTCGTCGCCAAGGGCGGCGGCTCCGGCGGCGGCAGCGCGGGCCACCACATCAACAGCGCCGTGGTCTACGACGCCTGCGAGGGCAGCGTCACCTCCGACGAGGCGCTCTACGACCCCTACGACCCGTACGTCACCTTCACCACCGGCATGTTCAGCTGGCCCAACTACGCGAACACCATCAACGACTCCCACTTCCAGGAGCGCGACCGCATGGGCCGCACCATGGCCTTCGTCGCCCGCGCCATCGAGGACGGCCTGACCACCGGTGGCGCCGCCTGGGGCGTCGGCGTGAACGAGGGCGGCTCCCTCTTCATCGACAAGGACGGCAAGGCCACCGTCGCCGGCGCCGACACCTTCGTCGTCCTCGGCGACCACCGGCCCGAGGTGGCCGAACCCGACGACTGGCTGACCTACTACGACTACAAGATCTGGCGGCTCCGCCCGGGCGCCACCTACGACTTCCGGAACCGTCCGGACTGCGGCTACTACCTGCGCAGCATCGACAACGGCGTCCCGGACGGCAGCCTCTACAGCGGCACCCCGGTCACCTCCTGCTGAGGCGCGCGGGAGCCGTGCGCGGCGGAAGCGCTCCGCCG
>NZ_JBSFVZ010000033.1:0-77881 GCF_053592575.1 Streptomyces sp. NPDC002640
CGGCCCGATCACCGCCCACGACTCATCAGTCAGCTCATGACGACGCACCACGAACAGACCAACGACGCCCCCACTTTGCGGACACGACCTAGGGCTGGGGTCCGGCCGGATCCGCGACCTCGGGCGGAGGTGCGGGACCGGGACCGCGGGCTAGCGTGCGGGCATGTCGACCGACCGGCCGCCCCGCGGCATCGAACAGCGCACCCGTGACGTCCTCGACCGGTTCGCGCGGGAGACCGACGTCTGGGTGGCGTCGGCCGACGCCGACGGCGTGCCGTACCTCGTGCCCCTCTGGTTCGTCTGGCACGACGGTGCGCTCTGGCTCGCCACCCGGCCCGCCACCCCGACCGCCCGCAACCTCCGTACCTGCCCCCGGGTCCGGGTGGCCCTGGGCGACACGCTCGACGTGGTGACGGTCGACGGGGAGGCCGAGGCGCTGAGTTCCGCCCAGGTGCCGGACGGGGCGGCGGGCGCGTTCACGGCGAAGACGGGCTGGGACCCGCGGCGGGACGTGAAGGAGTACGTCTGGTTCCGGCTGCGGCCCCGGTCGATCGAGGCCCGCAAGGGGATGCACGAGATGCGGGACCGGTGGGTGATGCGCGACGGCGCGTGGGCGGCGCCCGAGGCCGTCGCCGGGGCCGTTGTCCGGGAGGCCGACGCGGTCGTACGGTGACCGGCATGAGGCCGCAGCAGCTGCACCCCGCGATCCGCAACCGCGTCCGCTTCCTGCCGAGCATCCCCGCCGGGCCGCTCGGCCGCCGGATCGGACGCGCCGTGCGGCAGCGGCTGCCCGAGCCGAAGCTGCCCGACGGGGTGCTGTGGGGGACCGTGGACGGGCTGCCCGGCGGACCGGTGCGGCTCTACGTCCCCGCGCCGGGCCCGTCGCGTACCGGGGGCGCGGTGCTGTGGATCCACGGCGGCGGGCTGGTCAGCGGCTCCGCCGCGCAGGACCACCGGTGGGCGGGGCGGCTGTGCGCCGAGCTCGGCGTCGTCGTGGTGTCCGCCGAGTACCGGCTCGCGCCCGAACACCCCTTCCCCGTACCCCTCGACGACTGCCACGCGGTGTGGCACTGGCTGCTGGAGCACGCCGGTGACCTCGGCGTCGACGCCGGCCGCGTCGCCGTCGGCGGCCAGAGCGCGGGCGGCGGCCTGGCGGCCGCGCTGGCGCAGCGGCTGCACGACGAGGGCGGCACGCGACCGGTCGCCCAGTGGCTGTTCTGCCCGATGCTCGACGACCGCACGGCGGCCGACCGGGCCCTGGACGCGGTCCGCCACCCGGTGTGGGACAACCGCAGCAACCGCGCGGGCTGGACCGCCTACCTCGGCACGGAGGTCACCGAGGGCGCGTCGCCGCCACCGCCGTACGCCGTGCCCGCCCGCCGCGAGGACCTGGCGGGGCTGCCGCCGGCCTGGGTCGGCATCGGGGACGCCGACCTCTTCCACCGGGAGTCGTGCGACTTCGCCGCACGGCTCCGGGCGGCCGGCGTCGACACCGAACTGGACGTGATGCCGGGCGCCCCGCACGGCGTCGAGACCCTCGCGGGTGACGTGCCGTGGGTGCGGGCCTACATCCGCCGCGCCGAGCGGTGGCTGGCGGAACGGCTCGCGAAGGCCTGAGCCGGGGTCCCGCACGCCCTGGGGGACCCCGGTGCGGGGCGGATCAGCCGGTGCGGGGCGCCAGGGACTCCGCGTAGGCCGCGAACGCGTACGCCGCCTCCAGCGATCCAGGCCGCGGCGGGTCGGCCGGGTCCCAGCCGCGGTCACGGTCCCTCAGGACCTGGGTGAGCAACGGCCGCCACCGCGGGGCGAGTTCCTCGCACCCCCAGGCCAGCGCCCCCGGCTTGGACGCCACCCGGCCGGTCCGCAGCGAGTACAGCACCCGGCAGTACGTCGTCACGACGTAGCGCTGGGTCCAGGCCAGGTCGAACGACGCCCAGGTCCGGACGGACGCCAGCACGCCCGGAAGTGCCGCGCGGGCCTCCGCCCGCACCGCCTCGGGCGGAACCTCGTCCACCACCTCGGTGACCGGCGGGCCGGCCAGCGTGATGCCGTGGTGGCGCAGGATCCACCGGCTGTGCGCGCTGTTGCAGTGGGTGTCCCAGGTCAGCTCCCGGTGGCCGTGGTCGTTGAACAGCCAGGGCGTGCCGAGGCCGCCGACGTCGCGGAGGGAGGCCGTGTCGGCGTACGAGCCCTCGAGGTGCTGCGGCCAGTGGCCCGGCCGCAGCGGGATGCCGTCGTGGAGCCGGCGCAGCGCCGCCTCCGTCCGGCCCCGCGGCAGGCGGGTGGCGGCCACGACGAAGTCGCAGTCGCTGTGGAGGTCTCCGGCGCCGAGGGCGAAGGACCCCTGGACGTAGGCGCCGACGAAGGTGTCACCGAGGATGTCGCGGACCGAGCGGGTCAGGTCGGCGAGGAGCGCGTCGAGCTCCGGGTAGGGGGTGAAGGACGGTGCAGACATGCGGAATCTCCGTGCCCGTGGAAGTGGTCGAAGGACGATCGACGGGCGCGGCGGGGCAGGCTGGGCCGGATCGCCGCGCTCAGGCGGCGCGGCGCGTGCGGATCGCGGCGAAGCAGGTCACGCAGGTCAGGAAGGCCATGGGGGCAGGGTAGCCCCGTCCGGCGGTCCGGGGCGGCGCCTTCCGCGGCCGGGACCGTCCGGCGCGGGGCGGGGCGGCGTGCGCTCCGCCTGGACCCGGACCTCCTGGTACGCCTCGTGCGAGGTGATCCGGAACGCCTCCTCCCAGGAGGCGAGCGCGGCGGAGGCCGCCGCCCCGGCGGTGCCCCGGCGGCGCACCCTGCGGGCCAGCCGGGCGAGGGCGGCCACGGCGACGGCCAGGCCGCCGAGCACCGTCAGGGGCGGCAGGAGCGGCCCGAGCACCTGGAGAGCGTTCATACGGCCATGAGCTTAGGTCGTTTCTTCTGGATCATCTCGCTGACCGGATGAAGATGGCGGCGATGTGGGAGTCCGGCAAGGTAGATGGTGGCGGTCCTGTCGTAGCGGGTGGTCAGGCCGCGCCACTGCTTGAGCTTGTTTATGCACGGCTCGACGATGTTGCGCTGCTTGCAAGCCTCGGGGTCGAAGGCTGGTGGTCTGCCGCCGTTACGGCCCGCACGACGAGGAGTGGGGCGTGCGCCGCTTCTTCGTCCGCGACCCGAACGGCCGCGTGGTCAACGTACTGACGCACCGTTGAGCCGCCGCACCGCCTCCACGGTCTCCGCGGCCCCGTCCTCCGCGGCCATTCGCTCCGCCGCCCGCGCGGCCGCCTCCCGGTGGGCCCGCTGCCTGACGACGCGGTCGAGGGCATCGGCGAGGCGGTCGGCGGTGAGGGTGCGGAAGGGGATCGGCTCGTCGGCGGCGCCGATGGTGGCGAGGCGGCCGGCCCAGAACGGCTGGTCGGCGGTCACGGGCACGGTCACGGCGGGGACCCCGGCCCGCAGCGCGGCGGCCGACGTGCCGGCCCCGGCGTGGTGGACCACGGCGGCCAGGTGCGGGAAGAGCCGGGCGTGTGGGACGTCCCCGATGGTGAGCATGTCGTCGCCTTCGGCGGCGAGCCCGGCGCTGCCGGCCTGGAGGATGCCGCGCAGCTTGGCGCGGCGCAGGGCTCGCACGGCGAGCTCGCTGAGCCGTTCCCCCTCGCCGACCGCCATGCTGCCGAAGCCGATGAGGACGGGCGGGGCGCCGGCGCCCAGGAAGTCCGCCACTTCCCCGGGCAGTTGCCCGTCCGGGTCGTGGTGCGGCCACCAGTTCCCGATCACCTGGAGGCCGGGGCGCCAGTCGGTGGGCCGGGGCACCAGGGCGGGGCTGAATCCGTGCAGGACGGGCCAGTCGGCGCGCTCCTGGCGGCGGCGCGTGTCGGAGGGCTTGGCCGGGGGCAGCCCGAGCTGTTCGCGGAGCGCGGTCACCGCCGGGGCGTACAGGCGGTCGGTCATCCGGAGGGCGAAGCGGCCAGCCAGGCGGTTGCCGGGGCGGCCCAGTGAGCGGGTGCCCGTAACGACGGGCGGGAAGTCGCGGGTCGGTGCGGTGGGCTGGAGGTAGACGCCGATGGCGGGGATGCCCGTGGCCTCGGTGAGGTGCCAGCCCAGCGGGGCGGTCGTGGTCGAGAGCAGCAGCAGATCCGTGCCGTCGGTCATCGCGTCGGCGAACCCCTGGCCCAGGTCCGCGATGAACGCGGAGGCGGCCCGCATGAGTTCGCGCCTGTCCCCGCTCCCGCCGCCGCTCTTGGCCGTGTTGCGCGGGAGGGCGCGGAAGTCCAGCCCGGCGGCGCGGACGAGGGGCTCGAAGGTGCCCGTCGCGGCCAGGGCGACCTCATGGCCGGCCGCGCGGAGTGCGACGCCCAGGCCCGTGTAGGGGGCGATGTCACCGCGCGATCCGGCGGCGGCGATCAGTATTCTCATCGGTTCTCCTCGGGCTCGTCGGTCCGCCGGGCTCGTCGGCCGGCCCGGCTCATCGGTCGTCGCCGCTGTCGACCCGCCGGGCCGCGTTGGCGTGGACGGCCTTGCACAGGTAGGCGGCCAGACCGGGGCGCTGCCGGCTCGGCGGTACGACCAGGGCGAAGGCGCGCGGGTCGGCGGCGAAGTCGTCCGCGATGCGCACGTGCATGGCGGGCGGGCAGGAGGTGAACCAGCGGGAGATGTGCAGCCGGTGCTCCTCGGCGAGGTCCATGGCCCGTTCACCGTCGCTCGGCTCGCCGTCGTCGAAGGCCGCCAGCAGCTCGGCGCGCCAGGCCGTGGCCTCGCCCATGAGCTGCCGCCAGTCCTCCTTGGTGTGCGCGGCGGCCCGGGCCATCGTCTCCCGCTGCCCCGGTGAGTCCGCCCACTTGAGCGCCGCCTCGGTGGCGTAACTCAGGTCGGCGGTGATCTCGCCGAACACCTCGAAGCGCTCCCGGGGGGTCAGCGAGACGCCGGTCCGCTGCACCTCGATCGCCCCCCGGGCCACCTCGGAGAGCCGCCGCAGCCTGGCGATCTCCGCCTCCAGCTGCTTCTGCCGGGCCCGCAGATGGTCCAGGGCGTTAGCGTGCGGGTCCTTGAAGATCTCGGCGATCTCGTCCAGCGGGAAGCCCAGTTCGCGGTAGAAGAGGATCTGCTGGAGCCGGACCAGGTCCGCCTCGTCGTACAGCCGGTAGCCGGCCCGGCTGCGCCCGCTGGGCGAGAGCAGCCCCGACCTGTCGTAGTGGTGCAGCGTGCGCACCGTCACTCCGGCGAAGGCCGCCACCTGCCCCACGGAATAACTCATCCACCCGCCCTTTCCTCGCGACCGATCATCAAGCCTGACGTAAGGGGAGGGTCAAGCCGCGCCCCAGTCCGGGAACACCGGCCCGGCAGCGGTGCTCCATGCTCTGCGGTTCCTACTTGATGGCGGGCACCCCTCGGTCCAGACAGGCCCCAGGCCGCTTCTTCCGGATCATCTCGCTGACCAGATGAAGATGGCGGCGATGTGGAGTCCGGCAAGGTAGATGGTGGCGGTCTTGTCGTAGCGGGTGGCCAGGCCGCGCCACTGCTTGAGCTTGTTGATGCACCGCTCGACGGTGTTGCGCTGCTTGTATGCCTCGCGGTCGAAGGCCGGTGGTCTGCCGCCGTTGCTGCCGCGGCGTTTGCGGTGGGTGGCCTGGTCGGAGGGCTGCGGGATCACCGCCCGGATGCCGCGTCGGCGGAGATGACCGCGGATCGCGCGGGACGAATACGCCCTATCCGCCATCACCACCTCCGGGTTGGTTCTGGGCCGGCCGATGGGCCGGGGCACTCGTAAGCGGGCCATGATCTGGGCGAACGCGGGTGCGTCACCTGCCTGGCCGGGTGTGAGGACGAACGCGAGCGGGTGGCAGCGGCTGTCCGCGACAAGATGGATCTTCGTGGTCAGTCCGCCACGGGACCGTCCGAGGGCATGGTCGTCCGGCTCGCCGGCCGGGGCCCCTTTTGACGGGCCCCGGCGGCGTGCTGATGAGCCCGGGCGACGGTGGAGTCGACCGCGACGATCCAGTCGAGGTCGCCTTCGGCGTCGGCCTGGGCGAGCAAGGCAATGAAGACCTTCTCCCAGGTTCCGTCGACGGCCCACTTCCGCAAGCGGTTGTGGGCGCCCTTCCACGAGCCGAAGTGCTCGGGAAGGTCCATCCACGGCGTGCCGGTGCGGTACTTGAAGGCGATCGCATCGATGACCTGCCAGTGATCACGCCACCGCCCGCCTCGCCTCGGAGTGCGCTCCGGTAGCAACGGCTCGATCCTCGCCCACTGGGCGTCAGTCAACGACACACATCAGCCAACGATCAGATGATCCGGAGGAAACGCCCTAGCCGTCGCCCCGCCCGGGGCAAGGGGCCCCACCGTGCTGGAGCCGCCGGCGGCGGCGAGGGCGTGGGCGCGGTACGGGTCTTCCGGACCGGCCGGCACGTCTCACGGGAGCGGAGAGGAACTGGCCACGCCGGACGACGCCGCACGCCCGGTCGGCGCACGAGACGGCCCGATGGGCGGGACCGTGCACTCCGCCACCCCCGCCGCACCGCACCGACCGCCTCTCGATGCGAGGCCGAACTCGCTTCCGGAGGCGCGTCGTTGGGGCGTCCGGAGCGGCCGGTGGCAGCCAGGGTCCGCAACCGGTCCGGGCATGGCGGACGCCGTGAAGGCGGGCGTACGGGGCACCATGAAGGCATGACCGAAGCCGAACCCTTCCCGCCCGAGCCGTGGCACCTGCGCGGCCGGATGCACGTCAGCCTCTGGCGGGCCCGCCGGAACCGGCTGCCGCGCTGGGCGCTGCCCGCGGGGGTACGCCCGCTGACGGTCGGCGGCCGGTGCGCGCTGCTCACCTTCTGCGTCGACTACTCACCCGAAGGGACCCTCGCCTACCGGGAGTTGCTGCTGGCCCTCGCCGTGCGCCAAGGACGGCGGATCGGCTGCACGGCGGTGGCGGTCTGGGTCGACAGCGAGCAGTCGAAGGCCGGTGGACGGACCCTGTGGGGCATCCCCAAGGAGATCGGCGGCTTCGCCTGGGAACCCTGGGCCGGGGTGCCCGGCACCGAGCACGTCAGGCTCCGGGCCCCCGGCACCGGTGAGGTGCGCGCCGCGTTCCGGCCGGGGCGGCCGCTGCCCGGCCGGCTGCCCGTCCGGACACGCCTGCTGCAGGAGGTGGACGGCGAGACCCTGGCCGTTCCCGCGCATCTGACCGGCAAACCGTCCCTGACCAGGGCCTCCTTCCGCCCCGACCCGGCCGGGGCGCTGGCCTTCCTCGGCGAGGGGCGCCCCCTGCTGTCGTTCACGCTGGAGGACTTCCGGTTCCGGGTGGGGTTCCGGCCCCCGCGCGAGCGGCTCGGCTGAACCGGTCCCCCCACTCCCGTGCCCGGTCGGCCAGTTCGGGCGGGCCGGCGATCCGGAACTCCGCGCCCGCCATGCCGAGGGCCACCAGCGGCCAGTCCAGGTCGTCGGAGGTCATCCGGACCCGGCAGCGGCCCTCGCCCGCCTCCTCCACCTGGCTCCACCGGCCGATCCGCCCCCGCACGGCCTCGGCCGGGGCCTCCACCAGCGCCTCCACCCGATGGGGGCGCGGCGCGTTCTCCAGCCCCGCCCGGACGAAGGCCGCGGCGTCGGCGGCGGGCAGCTCACGGGGACGGAACCGCTCACCGGTGGGCTCCGGGGACCCCAGCCGGTCCAGCCGGAAGCTGCGCCAGGCCGCCCGGTCCAGGTCGTAGGCGACCAGGTACCAGCGGCGTCCCAGCGGCACCAGGCGGTGCGGCTCGGCATGGCGCTCCGTGCGGGCCCCGTCGGCGGCGCGGTAGCCGAAGCGGATCCGCTCCTCGTCACGGCAGGCCAGCGCCACCGTGGTCAGCGCCGACGGATCCACCCCGGCGTCCTCGCCGTCGCCCCAGCGGGCCGGGACCGTCACGGCCCGCAGCGCCTCCACCCGGCGGCGCAGCCGGGCCGGCATCACCCGCACCACCTTCGCCAGCGCCCGCACGGACGACTCCGCCATCCCGTCCACCGCGTTCTGCGCCGCCGTCTGCAGCCCCACCACCAGGGCCACCGCCTCCTCGTCGTCGATCACCAGCGGCGGCAGCGCCGCCCCCGCCGCGAGCTGGTAACCGCCGTCCACGCCCCGGTTCGCCTCCACCGGATAGCCGAGCTCGCGGAGCCGGTCGACGTCCCGGCGCAGGGTGCGGGTGGAGACGCCGAGCCGGCCGGCGAGTTCCGTCCCCGGCCAGTAGCGATGGGTCTGCAGCAGGGACAGCAGCCGCAGGGTGCGTGAGCTCGTGTTCGCCATGACTTCAGTCTGGCGGCCATTGAGGCCGGAAACTGGCCGCAATCCCTTCTAGCGTGGAACACGTCCGGGAACGACGGCCCACGGACCACGGACCACGGACGACAGACGACCGACGACGGCCGACAGATCCAGCGAAGGCGGAGACCCGTAATGAGCGTCAACGAGACGACCACCACCACCGGCGGCACCGACACCCTCACCGGCGAGCGCGCCGACCTGGTGGAGGTGCTGCGGCGGCACCGCGCGTTCCTGCGCACCACGACCGACGGCCTCACCGACGACCAGGCCCGGCAGCGGACCACGGTGAGCGAACTGTGCCTCGGCGGGCTGATCAAGCACGTCGCCGCGGTGGAGAAGGGCTGGGCGGAGTTCATCCTCGAAGGGCCCGCGGCGATGGGCGACTTCGAGAACATGACGGAGTCCGACTGGGCGGAGCGCGCCGCGGAGTTCCGGCTGCTGCCCGAGGAGACGCTGGCCGGCGTGCTCGACGCCTACGCGGAGGTGGCCGCCCGCACCGACGCCCTGGTCGCCTCCCTGCCCGACCTGGACGCGAGCCACCCGCTGCCGAAGGCCCCCTGGTTCGAGGAGGACGCCCGCTGGTCCGCGCGGCGGACCCTGCTGCACATCATCGCGGAGACCGCCCAGCACGCGGGCCACGCGGACATCATCCGGGAGGGCCTGGACGGCGCGAAGACGATGGGCTGAGTCACCGCGCCGCTTCCGCCCCGGTCACCGCGCCGCTTCCGGCCCGGTCACCGCGCCGCAACCGGCCCGGTCACCGGTCCGCGCCGACGGAACGGTCGCCGGCGGGGGAGAGGCACCAGTCGAGGAGGCCGGACCACGGCCCGTACCCGGAGTCGGGGTTCAGGTGGGCGGTGCCCGGGAGGACGTCGGCGGGCAGGCCCAGCGGCTCGGCGTAGGCGGCGTCCGCGCCCTCCACGCAGTACGGGTCGTCGTCGCCGCAGACCACACGGGTGTGGCGGGCGGCCGCCGCCACCCGCTCGGGCGCGAGCGGCGGGGGAGTGAAGGCGGCGATCTCGCGGTGCTCCCGCAGGAAGGCGGGCCCCGGCGGGGCGATCAGCAGGACGCGGTCCACCGGCGTGGTCACCAGGCCGCGGTCGACGGCGTGCAGCCAGGTCGGGCAGGCGAGGCTGTGGCACAGGACGGTGCGGTGCGGGGCGCGCAGCGAGGCCAGGTGGGTGGCGTACTCCGACAGCCAGTCGTCCAGGCGCGGCTCGTCCGGCTCCGGCATCTGGGGGTAGACCACCTCGTGCCCCAGCTCGGCGAGCCGGTCCGCCAGCCGGTGCTGCCAGTGGTCGGCGGGCCGGCGGTTCTGCCAGCCGTGCAGGATGAGGAAGCCCTGCTCGGGCGCGCTGTCGTTCATGGCACACATGATCGGCCGCTGCCGTCCGGGGAGTCCAGGCCGTCTCGGGACACGAACACCGGGCCGGAGCCGGGGACGGAGGAAACGGGCCCCGGCCGTCCTACCGTGAGGGCATGGCCATCGACTGGAACAACGAGCTGGTCGAACAGCTCGACCGGCACTGGCGGAACCAGCTGCGGCCACGCCTGGCGGGCCTGACCGACGAGGAGTACTTCTGGGAGCCGGCGCCGGACTGCTGGAACGTCCGCCACCGGGGCGAGAGCACGGCCCCGATCGCCGCGGGCGCGGGGGAGTTCACCATCGAGTACGCCTTCCCCGAGCCCGACCCGCCGCCGGTGACCACCATCGCCTGGCGGCTGGGCCACCTGGTGGTCGGCGTCCTCGGAACGCGGGTCGCCGCCCACTTCGGCGGACCGGCCGTCGACTACGCGACCTTCGCGTACGCCGGCACGGCCGACGCGGCGCTCGCCCAGCTCGACGAGGCCTACGCGGGGTGGACGGCGGGGGTGCGCCGGCTGGGCGAGGACGGGCTGGCGCGGCGCTGCGGCCCGGCGGAGCACGACTTCGCCGAGTACCCGATGGCCTCGCTGGTCCTGCACATCAACCGCGAGGTCATCCACCACGGGGCGGAGGTCGCGCTGCTCCGCGACCTCCACCGTGCCCGTGGGGCGGACAGGATCTAGGGCCGGTCGGGCCGGGCGTACGGTCGCGTCATGATCTCCATGTTGTGGCCGTCCGGGTCGGTGAAGTACGCGCCGCGTCCGCCGAAGAGGCGGTTGAAGCGGCCCGCTTCGCTGTGGTTCGGATCGGCGAAGTAGGTGACGCCGAGCGCGTCCAGGCGGGCCAGCATCACGTCGAACTCCTCGTCGGGGACCAGGAAGGCGTAGTGCTGGCTCTGCACCGGCTCGTCGCGCTGCTCGTAGAAGTCGAGGGTGACGCCGTTGCCGAGGTCGACGGGCAGGAAGGGGCCGAAGGGCGCGCCGACCCTCAGCCCCAGGACGGCGGCGAGGAACTCCGCCGAGAGCTGACGGTCCTTGGCCAGGACGGCGACGTGGTCGAGCCGGACTGCGGTGACGGACATGGGAAGCAGGTCTCCAGGGATGCGGTTCCGGAAGGGGCGGTGGGACGGGGATTCCGGAACCGGGGGCGGGCCGCGGGCCCGCGCCGGAGTCATGCCGAGGCCGGGCGCCTCACTCGTGCGTGGCCCAAGGCCGACCCGGCAGTCATGGGGGTGAGTCTAGTGCGGTGACCACGCCGGGGGACAGGGCCACCCGGCTGTTCCCGGCGCCCCGCGGCCCGGCACGTCGGGGCGCCGGTCGTGCCCCCGCCGATACGCTGGGGCCACGTCGGCACCCCCGCCCCGCCATCAAGGGCTTCCGGGAGTTCTTCCAGGAGTTGTGGAGACAACGCATGACTGATGTGGGCCTCGGCAGCGGCAAAGTGGTCGTGAACAGGGCGATGTCGCTGGACGGCTTCATCGCCGGTCCCGACCACGCGATGGACTGGATCGGCGAGTACCTGCCCCCGGACGCGTTCCCGGAGATCATGGCGGCCACCGGCGCCATGCTCGTCGGCCGGGGCACGTACGAGGTCGCCCGGCGCATGGCCCCGCAGGACACCACCTACGACGGAGGGCACCAGTTCGTCCTCACCCACGAGCCCCCCGACGACCCGGTCCCCGGCGTCACGTTCCTCACCTGCGACATCGAGGAAGCCGTCGCCACCGCCCGCGGCGCCGCGGGCGGCAGGAACCTGGAGATCCTCGGCGCCGACCTCGCCGCCCAGTGCCTGCGACGCGGTCTCGTCGACGAGATCCTGGTGTACGTCGTGCCGGTGCTGCTCGGCGACGGGGTGCGCTTCTCGCCCCCGGGCCTCGGCCGGATCGACCTCGAACCCTTCGACAACACCCAGGCGGGCGCCGTCACGGTGCTCCGCTTCCGCGTGCGGAAGTAGACGGCCGTCGGCCCGTGGCCAGGGTCAGGCGACCGGGGCCGGGGTGCGGAGGTCGCACCGGGACGCCTGGTCGACCAGGTCGCGCAGGCAGGCGAGGTAGCGGGCCCGCCCCTCGGCCCCCGTCTCGGCCCCCGAATCGGCCCCCGTTTCGGGGGCGGTCCCGGTCGCGGGCGTGGGTGCGGGCTCGGTTTCGGGCGCGGCCCCGGTCGCGGGCTCGGCCAGGCGGTCGAGGACGCCGTGGGCCGTCGCGCGGTAGGCGTCCAGGTCGCGCCGGAAGCGGTCTAGCACCGGTTCGCGGAGCAGCACGGCCAGCAGTTCCTCGCGGGCCTCCGGCGAGGTGCGGGCGACCGGGCGCAGCACCCGCAGCCGGGCGGCGTCCCGGGGCGGGGCGCACTCGGCGGCGCAGGCCAGGAGGTGGGTGACCGTGCCGTTGCGGAGGTCCTCGTGGCGGCCGGAGGTGATGTCCTCCTGGTCGTTGAAGAGCTGCCAGAGGACCCCGAACACGTCGCCGAACTCCCGCCAGAGCGCCGTGCGGGCCCGGCCCGCCCCCGCGAGCAGCGCCGCCATCGCGGTGATCATCGCGAATGGGGCGCCGGACTTGCCGCGGTAGGTGGCCAGCACCGCGTCGCGCCGCGGCTCGCCCCGCCCGCCACCGAGGTCGGCGAGCTGGCCGGCCACCGCCGCGAGACCGCAGGAGGTGAGCTCCGCGCCGAGGTCACGGCGGACGGCCGACGGCAGGCGGGGGGAGTCGAGCAGGCGCAGCGGCAGCAGGGTCCCGACCGCCAGCGTGGTCAGCGCGGCCTCGGGACCGCTTGCGGGGCCCGTGCCGGACCCGCGTCCGGACAGTGCCTCGGCGTCCGCGAGGTCGTCCATGCGGCAGGCGGCCGTCCACCACAGCAGATGCACCGCCGCCAGCGGGAGCGCCGGCTCCGGGTCGCCGGTCTCCGCGCCGTGCACCGCCAGGGGCAGCACCGACAGCGGGTAGCGCATCGGCTGCCGGCGCAGCAGCTCCTCGCAGGAGGTCCGCAGCAGACTGCCGGGCGGTCCGGTCAGTTCGAGCGCGGCGGCCAGTTCGGCCCGGATGCCGTCGGCGTGGCCGGCGTGAAGTTCCTGGTAGGTCAGGGAAGGCACGCGTTTTCCCCCGTCAGCCACTGGGTGCCGAGTGAGCCTTGATTCGAGCACCCACGCCGCGGGAAGAGCCAGGCGGATTTCGGCCAGATCGGCCGATTGCCGCTGTTCGGAGCGGTGGGGCGGTCGGTCGGGGTGGGGTTTCGGTCAACTCGTGTGCGTGACGATGATGTTGGTGTCTAAGTTTAGTCGTACAAGCCGTTCTGACGGGGTGACAGCAGGGACACCGACCGCTTCGCCCACGGCCGGAGGAGAGCACGCATGACCACGCAGCCCCACCGCACCATCGACACCTCGGTGCCGCACTCCGCGCGCATCTGGAACTACTGGCTCGGCGGCAAGGACAACTACCCCGTCGACGAGGAGGCCGGCAACGCCTACACGGCCGTCTTCCCCGGGATCACCACCATCGCCCGGTCCAGCCGCGCCTTCCTCGGCCGCAGCATCCGCCACCTCGTCGTGGAGTGCGGCATCCGCCAGTTCCTCGACGTCGGCACCGGTCTGCCCACCAGCGACAACACCCACGAGGTCGCCCAGCGGCACGCTCCCGACGCCCGGATCGTCTACGTGGACAACGACCCGCTGGTGCTCACCCACGCCCGCGCGCTGCTGACCTCCACCCCCGAGGGCGCCACCGCCTACCTCGACGCCGACCTCTACCGGCCCGAGGCGATCATCGAGGCCGCGGCCGAGACCCTCGACCTCACCCGGCCGACCGCACTGATCCTCAGCGGGACGCTCGGGCACGTCCCCGAGCACAAGACCGCCCGTGACCTGGTCCGCAGGCTGATGGGCGGGCTGCCCACGGGCAGCTACCTGTGCGTCAACGACGGTTCGCGCGGCGTGGACCCCGAGTACGAGCGCGCGCAGGACGGCTACAACGAGACCGGCGCCGTCCCGTACTTCCTGCGCCCCGTCGAGGAGATCGAGGCGTACTTCGAGGGCATGGAGATGATCGAGCCGGGCGTCGTCTCCGTGCCGCTCTGGCACCCGGAGGAGGGCGCGGACACCACGCCGATCGGCCAGCACGGAGGCGTCGGCCGCAAGGTCTGAGGAAGCCGCCGGGAACGCCGCCGGAAGCCTCGCCGGGAACGCCGCCGGAAGCGCCGCCGGGGGCTCCCGCGCGGACGCCGCGAGCGGTGCCGCGAGGGTCGCCGGGAACGCCGCCGCGGCGGGCGACGACGGCCGGGTGGATCGGGAGGGCCGCGAGGGCCGGAAAGGTCCGCATACCGGCTGAACAGCATCCGTGCGGACGGGAGTTCCCGTTCGCCCCGGTTTCACGCGAAGGTGTGGAGCCGGGGCCCGGGGCGCATGCCGGGACGCCCTCCCGGACAGGACCCGGCCATGACGCAGCCGTTCCGACTCCCGCAGTTCTACATGCCGTATCCCGCGCGGCTGAACCCGCACCTCGACGAGGCCCGGACCCACTCCACCCGGTGGGCCCGGGAGATGGGGATGCTCGAGGGTTCCGGTGTCTGGGAGCAGTCCGACCTCGAGGCGCACGACTACGGCCTGCTGTGCGCCTACACCCACCCCGACTGCGACGGTCCCGCCCTCTCGCTGATCACCGACTGGTACGTCTGGGTCTTCTTCTTCGACGACCACTTCCTTGAGATGTTCAAACGCGGCCTGGACCGGGCCGGCGGACACGCCCACCTGGAGCGCCTGCCGCTGTTCATGCCGCTCGACCCGGCGACCCCGGTGCCCGAGCCGCTGAACCCGGTGGAGGCCGGCCTCGCCGACCTGTGGGCGCGCACCGTCCCGGCCATGTCGGAGCACTGGCGCCGCCGCTTCGCCCTCGCCACCGAGCACCTGCTGAACGAGTCCCTCTGGGAGCTCTCCAACATCGGCGAGGGCCGGATCGCCAACCCGGTGGAGTACATCGAGATGCGCCGCAAGGTCGGCGGCGCCCCCTGGTCGGCCGGCCTGGTCGAGTACGCCACCGCCGAGATCCCGCACCGCGTCGCGGGGTCCCGGCCGCTGAGGGTCCTGATGGAGACCTTCTCCGACGGCGTCCACCTGCGCAACGACCTGTTCTCCTACCAGCGCGAGGTCGAGGAGGAGGGCGAGCTCAGCAACGGCGTCCTGGTCCTGGAGAACTTCTTCGGCTGCGGCACCCAGCAGGCCGCGGAGATCGTCAACGACGTCCTCACCTCACGCCTCCACCAGTTCGAGCACACCGCCCTCACCGAGGTGCCCGCCGTCGCCCTCGAGGCCGGCCTCACCCCCGACGAGGTCGCCGCCGTCGCCGCCTACACCCGGGGCCTCCAGGACTGGCAGTCCGGCGGCCACGAATGGCACCTGAGGTCCAGCCGGTACATGAACCAGGGCGCCCTCGACGCCCGCACCGACCCGCTGCGCGGCCCCACCGGCCTGGGCGCCTCCGTCGCCGACGTGCGGGCGCTGCTGGCCAGCGCCGGGGCGCAGCGGCTGCGGAACCACACCCACGTGCCCTTCCAGCGGGTCGGCCCGTCCCGGATCCCCGATCTGCCCATGCCCTTCCAGCTCACCCTCAGCCCCCACCTGGGCGACGCCCGCGGCCGCCTGCGCGACTGGGTGGAGGCCACGGGGATCTTCGCCGAGGGCGTGTGGGACGAGGACAAGCTCCGCGCCTACGACCTGCCGCTGTGCGCCGCCGGCATCCACCCCTCCGGCACCGCCGACGCCCTCGACCTGGCCTCCGCCTGGCTGGCCTGGGGCACCTACGGCGACGACTACTACCCGCTGGTCTTCGGACACCGCCGGGACCTCGCCGCCGCCCGGCTCACCACCGCGCGCCTGTCCGCCTGCATGCCCCTGGACGGTTCGCCGCCCCCGCCGCCCGCCAACGCCATGGAACGCGGACTCGCGGACCTGTGGGCCCGCACCACCGCCGGCATGGACCCCGCGCAACGGCGGACCCTGAGGGAGTCGGTCGACTCCATGACCGAGAGCTGGGTCTGGGAGCTCTCCAACCAGCTCCAGCACCGCGTCCCCGACCCGGTGGACTACCTGGAGATGCGGCGCGCCACCTTCGGCGCCGACTTCACCATGAGCCTGTGCCGCCTCGGCCACGGCCCCGCCGTGCCGCCCGAGGTCTACCGCAGCGGCCCGGTCCGCTCCCTGGAGAACGCCGCCGTCGACTACGCCTGCCTGGTGAACGACATCTTCTCGTACCAGAAGGAGATCGAGTTCGAGGGCGAGATCCACAACGCCGTGCTGGTGGTCCAGAACTTCTTCGGCTGCGACTACCCCGACGCCCTCCGCGTCGTCCAGGACCTCGCCACCCGGCGGATGGAGCAGTTCCAGCACGTCGTCGCCCACGAGCTGCCCGTGCTGCAGGAAGACCTCCGGCTCGGCGCCGAGGCGCGGCAGGCCGTCGACGGCTATGTCGCCGACCTGCGGAACTGGATGGCGGGCATCCTGAACTGGCACCGCGAGGTCGACCGCTACAAGGACGCCTGGCTCTCCCGGCGCGCCCACCGGTTCCTGCCCGGAGCGCCCCCCGGACCGCCGCCGTCCCTCTCCGCCACCGGCGCCCGGGACGCCTTCGGCCGGCCCGTCGGACCGCAGTTCCTGACCGTCCCGTAGCGCCTGTCCGGGCGGGGGCCGGGGTGGTGGCGGGCGGGGGCCGGACGGGGACGGGGGGTGGGGCCGCGCGGTGGCGTAGGTGGGCGTGAACATGCCGATGCCGCTACGGCGCGGGGGCCGATGGGGGACACTGGGGAGCTGGGGCGGACGGTCCGCGGCCGTCCCCCGCCGTGCGCGTCCGCCCGTCCGTCCACCGCGTCCGTCACCGCCAGGAGGCCCCCGATGACCGGCCCCTTCGACCCCTTCAGTGCCGACGACCACCGGGCGCGGATGGAGCGCGCCGCCCGTGAGGCCGAGGCGGCGGGACTGGCCGGACTGCTGATCGCCCCGGGCCCCGACATGGTGTGGCTCAGCGGCTACACCCCGCCCGCCGCCACCGAGCGCCTCACCCTCCTGGCCGTCGTCCCCGGCCGGGACCCGGTGCTGGTCGTACCGACCCTGGAGGCCCCGGACGCCGCCAAGGCCGCCGGCGCGCCCGCCCTCACCCTGCGGGACTGGACGGACGGCAAGGACCCCTACGCGATCGCCGCCCTCGGCCTCGACGCCCGGGGCCGCTTCGGCGTCAGCGACAACACCTGGGCGCTGCATCTCCTCGGCATGCGGCGAGCCCTGCCCGACAGCTCCCACGTCGCCCTGAGCGAGGCGCTGCCGATGCTGCGGGCCGTCAAGGACACCGTCGAGCTCCAGCGGATGGCCGCCGCCGGAGCAGCCGCGGACGCCGCGTTCGGCGAGATCCGCACGGTCCGCTTCGCCGGCCGCCGGGAGAGCGAGATCGCCGCGGACCTCGCCGGCCTGCTGCGCCGCTTCGGCCACGAGCAGGTCGACTTCACCGTCGTCGGATCCGGCCCCAACGGCGCCGACCCGCACCACGAGGCCGGTGAGCGTGTCGTCGAGGAGGGCGACATGGTGGTCCTCGACTTCGGCGGCCTGATGCACGGCTACGGCTCCGACATCTCCCGCACCGTGCACGTCGGCGAGCCCACGGAGGAGGAACGCCGCGTCCACGACATCGTCCGCGAGGCCCAGGAGGCCGGTTTCCGCGCGGTGCGCCCCGGCGCCGAGTGCCAGGACGTCGACCGGGCCGCCCGCGCGGTGATCACCGAGGCCGGCTACGGCGACCGCTTCATCCACCGCACCGGCCACGGCATCGGCGTCACCACGCACGAGCCGCCGTACATGGTCGAGGGCGAGCGGCAGCCGCTGGTGCCCGGCATGTGCTTCTCGGTCGAGCCCGGCATCTACCTGCCCGGCCGCTTCGGGGTCCGGATCGAGGACATCGTGACGGTCACCGAGGGAGGGGGACTGCGCCTCAACGAGGCGCCTCGTGAGATCGTGAAGGTCGGCTGATGCGCCACGCGGACCGGCCGACGGCATCCCGAACCCCCTTCGGGCCGGACGAACACGAGCAAAACGGCACCACCACCATGAATCAGGCACCGACGGCACCGCCACCGCCTTCCGAGGACGAGCTGCGCGAGCTGGTCCGCACCCTCCTTCCGTCCGCCTCCGGAGACGGAGACGAGTCCTCCGGGGAACCGGAGATCCGGCCCGTGGTGGACGAGAAGACACCCGAACCGGAGCGAGGGCACAGCACCTGGTGGGTCGGCGACCGGCACGTGCTGAGGCTCGCCCACGACCGCGAACAGTCCGCGCGGCGGCTCAGGGAGCTGCGGCTGCGGGATCTGGTCCGGCCGTACGTCGGGGTCCCGGTGCCGGTGAGCCGCGGGCACGGGGAGTGGCGACCCGGCCTGGTGTACACGTTGGACACCCGTCTGCCGGGCGGCGCCGGCGCACGGCACAAGGTGACCGCGCTGGGCGAGGCCGACCTCGCCGGGCTGCTCACCGGCCTGCACGCGGTGCCGCTGCGGCAGGCGGAGGCGGTCGGCGTGCCCAAGGAGACGCCCCGGTCCCTGGAGACGCTGCGGCGGGAGGCCGGGCTGGCCGCCAAGGAACTGGTCGCCGCCGACGAGATCGACGCGGCGTGGCTGCGGCCCCTGAGCGAGGCGGGCGCGGCGCAGCTGGAGGTCCGGCCCGGGACGGCGGCGCTGGCGCACCGGGCGATGAGCGCGGAACACCTGGTGATCAGCGAGGACGGCCGGGTGCGGGGGGTGCTGGACTGGACCGACGCGGTGCTGGGGGACCCCGCGGAGGACATCGCGGGCCTCGCGCGGGCGATCGGGTCGCCGGCCGCGGTCCGGGCGGCGACGCTCGCGGGGTACGGGCCCCGGCCGTGCCTGCGGGGGCTGTGGCTCGCGCGGTGCGACGCGGTGCTGCGGCTCGCGGCGCTGGTGCGGCGGTTCGGGCCGGGGGAGTCGGAGCGGCACACGTTGTTGCGGACGGAGTTGGCGCAGGCCTGGGAGCCGATCCTTCTCGAACGCGTGTCCGACCTCCGCGAAGAACCCTACTGACCCCTCCGCCCCGCACGAGCCCTGGCCCTTGCCGACGGCACCGTGCGCACGTGACGCCCGCCGCAGCGTGCGTGCGCGATGGCCTGCGCCCACCCTCCCCCAAGCTCTCGGTTTCGCTCGAGCATGGGGGAGCCCCGTCGCCCCAGCGGCATGGTTCGCCCGGTGGGCGGGGGCGGGGTGGCGCGTGGGGTCAGGACTGGAGGAGGACCGCGCAGGATTCGGCGGGGAGGTGGAGGAGGCCGTCGGGGTCGGGGGTCTCGAGGGGGGTCCAGGAGGCGAGGATCTCGACGGGGCGGGACCCGAGGGGAATCTCCGCCGCCTCGGACCCGAGGTTGAGGACGATGCGGAGGTCACCCCGGCGGAAGGCGAACCACCGCGCCTCCGCGTCGTGGACGACCCGCACGTCCGCGAGGTCCGGATCCGTGAGGTCCCCCTGCTCGTGCCGCAGCGCGATCAGCATCCGGTACCACGCCAGCAACCGCGCGTGCGGCTCCTTGGACGGCTCCGTCCAGTCCAGGCAGGACCGGTCCCGCGTCGCCGGGTCCTGCGGATCCGGCACGTCCTCCTCCGCCCAGCCGTGCGCCGCGAACTCCCGCCGCCGCCCCTGCCGGACCGCCTCCGCCAGCTCCGGGTCCGTGTGGTCGGTGAAGAACTGCCAGGGCGTCGAGGCGCCCCACTCCTCACCCATGAACAGCATCGGCGTGAACGGCGAGGTCAGCGTGAGAGTCGCCGCGCAGGCCAGCAGGCCGGGGGAGAGCGTGGCCGACAGCCGGTCGCCCTGCGCCCGGTTGCCGATCTGGTCGTGGGTCTGGGAGTAGCCCAGCAGCCGGTGCGCCGCGAACCGGGTCCGGTCCAGCGGCCGCCCGTGCCGCCGGCCGCGGAAGCTGGAGTACGTGCCGTCGTGGAAGAACCCGGCGGTGAGCGTCTTGGCCAGCGCGGTGAACGGGTCGCGGGCGAAGTCCGCGTAGTAGCCCTGCGACTCGCCGGTCAGCGCGGTGTGCGCCGCGTGGTGGAAGTCGTCGTTCCACTGGGCGTGCAGCCCCAGCCCGCCCGTCTCGCGCGGGGCGACCAGCCGGGGGTCGTTGAGGTCGGACTCGGCGATCAGGAACAGCGGCCGCCCCAGTCCCACCGCCAGCCGGTCCACCGCCGTGGAGAGCTCCTCCAGGAAGTGGTAGGCGCGGTCGTCGCAGAGGGCGTGCACGGCGTCCAGCCGCAGACCGTCCAGCCGGTAGTCCCGCAGCCAGGACAGGGCGCTGTCGATCAGGAACTCGCGGACCTCGTCGGAACCCTGGGCGTCCAGGTTGACGGCGGCCCCCCACGGCGTGTGGTGGGTGTCGGTGAAGTAGGGGCCGAACCGCGGCAGGTGGTTGCCGGACGGCCCCAAGTGGTTGTGGACCACGTCGAGCACGACGCCCAGCCCCAGTTCGTGCGCCCGGTCCACGAACCGCTTGAGGGCCTCCGGGCCCCCGTACGGCTCGTGCACCGCCCACAGCGAGACGCCCTCGTAGCCCCAGCCGTGCCGCCCGGGGAACGGGCAGAGCGGCATCAGCTCCACATGGGTGACGCCGAGGTCGGCGAGGTGCTCCAGCCGCGAGGCGGCGGCGTCCAGCGTGCCCTCGGGCGTGAACGTGCCCACGTGCATCTCGTAGAGGACCGCGCCCGGCAGCGGCCGCCCCTGCCAGTTCGCCCGCCACCGGTACCGCCCGTGGTCGACGACGGCGCTCGGCCCGTCCGGCCCGTCGGGCTGCCGCCGGGAGCGCGGGTCCGGCAGCACCGGCCCGCCGTCCAGCGAGAACCCGTACCGCGTTCCGTCCTCGGCGTCGGCCTGCGCCGTCCACCACCCCCGGCGCAGCGGGTCGGCCTCCATGGCGTGCTCGCTCCCCGCGCAATGGAGCGTCACCCGACCGGCCTGCGGCGCCCACACCTCGAACTCCACGAACGGCTCCCCTTCGTTCCAGCGAATGACCCGGATGCCCTGGATGCAGCGGCACCATCCTGCGTCACGGAGCGAGCGTCGCGCTCCGGATCACGACCTTCCCTCCCGTGCGGCACCTCACCCTCTACTCCGTTCAGGTGAGTTGGGTGTGGCAGTGCCCGAAGGGTGCCGATGCATGGGGTATGAGACTGATCTCCTGCGCCCCGGCCGTCCGGGGCCTCCCGGTGCGCGGCGCCCTGCTGACGGCCGCCGCGCTGCTGCTGACGGCGCCCGCCGTGCCCGCCCACGCCGCGCCGTCCGAGCCCTACCAGGGCAACTGGGTCTACGTGTCCGTGACCCACGGGGAAGCCCGCGCCGGCGCGGCCCCCGAGGCCAGGGGCGCGCTCCTGCTGTGCGATCCCCCGCAGGCCGCGGGCCACCGGGAGGCGACCCGCGCCTGCGCCGAGCTGGCGGAGGCGGGCGGCGACCCGACCGCCGTCCCGCAGCGGGCGGACGCCGTCTGCCCCATGCGGTACGCGCCGGTCACCGCCCGCGCCCGCGGCGAGTGGGGCGGCAGGCCGGTGCAGTACACGGAGACCTTTCCCAACGAGTGCGTGATGACCGCCCGAACGGGTGATGTGTTCACCCTTGCCGATGCCGTGCCGCCGGCGGAGACCGCTCCGACGGGGGCGACCGCTCCGACGGCGGAGACCGCTCCGACGGAGGCCACCGCTTCCCGGTGACCACGGAGGGACGCGGGCGGGCGCGGCACCACCGGCCCGCGTCCGCCCGCGTCCGCCACGTCAGGCGTCGTCGTCCACCCGCTCCAGGAGGGCGACCGGCAGGGGGCGGAACAGGTCGGCGAGCGGAACGCGGCCCTCGAACTCCCGCCCGGGAGTGCTCAGGTCGGCCCAGCGGCCGGGCGGCAGGGGAAGCGTGGTCGTGCCCCAGCCGCCGGCCTCCTCCAGCCGCACCGACAACCGGGTGACGGCGGTCAACACCCGCCCGGACCGGGTGAACGCCAGGCAGTGCCCGGCCGCCGCCCCCTCGGCGGACACCGGCCGGTAGGAGGCGTCGGCGCCGAACAGCTCGGGCCGCCGCCGGCGCAGACGCAGCGCGGCGGTGGTCAGCGCCCCCTTGTCCCCCGGGTCGGGGTGGGGGAGGACGGCGGGGGCACGGTTGTCCGGGTCCACCAGGGCCCGGTACTCGGCCTCGCCGCCCTGGTAGACGTCCGGCACGCCGGGCACGGTCAGGTGGAGCAGCGTCGCCGCCAGGACGTTGGCCCGGATGTGCGGCTCCAGCGACCGCCGCAGCGCCGTCACCCGCTCGCCGGGCGATCCGCACAGGGCCGCGGTGACGAAGCCGGTCACCGTCTCCTCGTAACGGGCGTCCTGTTCGGTCCAGGTGGTGTGCAGGCCGCTCTCGCGGGCGTGCTTGAGCAGGGCACCGGACAGCCGCTCCGCCGAGGCCTCGCCGAGGCCGAACAGCGTCTGCCAGCCCGCCCAGGCCAGCCCGCGGTCGGGCCCGTCGCCGCTCGCGGTGTCCGCCGCGCTCGCCTCCTCGACCACCCGCGCCCACCGGTCCGGGCACTGGGTCAGCACCGCGATCGCGGCCCGGACGTCGGCGCTGCGCTTGGTGTCGTGGGTGGAGAGCACGGTGCCGGTCAGCGGGCGCTCCCGCTGGGTGCGCGCGCACCAGGCGTGGAACTCCTCCGGCTCCAGCCCCGGCCGGTCCGGGGAGCCGCCGACCTCGTTCGCCGACAGCAGCGGCACGTAGCGGTAGAAGGCGCTGTCCTCCACCGACTTGGCGCGCAGCGCCGACGAGGTCTGGGCGAACCGCGTGCACAGTTCCGTCTGTTCGGGCCATTCGCCGTGGACGCCGCACAGCAGGCCGCGCACCACGTCCACCGCCTCCGCCTCCTGCGGCACCGCGAACGCCGCCCGGGCCTCGGCCGCGGCCTCCTCGGTGAGCACCGTGCCGGCGTCCCGCGGCGTGTACGGCCGGTACACCTCCATCCGCACCAGCAGCTCCCGCAGCGCGGCGCGCAGCGCCCACGGGGCGCGGTCGAGGAGCGCCGGGTCGCCGGAGGTGGCGCACGCGGCGGAGGCCGCGCGGGTCAGCCGGGTCATCTCCGAGGCCAGCTCGTGGTCGACCACCCGCCCGGCGCTGCGGAGCCGGGTGGACTCCCAGTCGCCGCCGAGGTCGTCGGGCGGCGCGGTGTGCCGCCGGTAGCGCTCCAGCAGGTCCCGCGCGCCGGCCGGGTCGGTGAGGACCGCGTCCAGCCTCCGCAGGGCGTCGTAGCCGGTGGTCCCGGCCACCGGCCAGGACTCCGGGAGGCGTTCGTCCTCCGCGAGGATCTTCTCCACCACCGTCCAGCGGCCGCCGGTCGCCTTCTCCAGCCTCCGCAGGTAGGCCCCGGGGTCGGCCAGGCCGTCCGGGTGGTCGATGCGCAGGCCGTCGACGACGCCCTCGTCCAGCAGCTCGAGAATCTTGCCGTGGGTGGCGTCGAAGACCTCGGGGTCCTCCACCCGGACGCCGATCAGCTCCGAGACGGTGAAGAAGCGCCGGTAGTTGAGCTCGGTGCGCGCCAGCCGCCACCAGGCGAGCCGGTACCACTGGGCGTCCAGCAGCTCGGGCAGCGGCAGGTCCTCCGTGCCGGGGCGGAGCGGGAAGGCCTGGTCGTGGTGGCGCAGCACGTCGCCGTCGACCCGCAGGTGGGGGAGTTCGCCGCCGAGGGGGCCGCCGAGGACCGGCAGCAGCATCCGGCCGTCCCCGGCCCGCCGGTCGATGTCGAACCAGGCCGCGTAGGGCGAGTCGGGGCCCTTGCGCAGCACCTCCCACAGGGCGCGGTTGTGCTGCGGGGACATGGCCATGTGGTTCGGCACGATGTCGACGACCAGGCCGAGGCCCAGGTCGCGGGCGGTGCGGGACAGGGAGCGCAGGCCCTCCTCACCGCCCAGTTCCTCGCGGACCCGGGTCGGGTCGGTGACGTCGTAGCCGTGCGTGGAGCCGGGGACGGCCTCGAGGACGGGGGAGAGGTGGAGGTGGGAGACGCCGAGGGCGGCGAGGTGGGGTGCGGCGGCCTCGGCGGCGGCGAACGGGAAGCCGGGCTGGAGCTGCAACCGGTACGTGGCGGTGGGCGCGCGGGAGTCCATGGGGAGGATGTACCCCGGGGTGGGGCGGGGGTTGCCGGGTTGCTCCGGATGGGTGACGAGCGGTGACGGGCGGGACTCCTGAGGCGCCCCGCACCGGCCGGCCCCGCGGGACGCGCCGAAGCCGCCTGAGCGGCCGGGCCGGCCGGTCGGACGCGCCGCAGCGCCCCACCGCCCCGCCGGGTGGCGGCGCGGTGGGGCGGTGGGGCTGAAGGGCGGTGATGCCGGCTCAGGCGGGGCGCTGCAGCACCGTCAGGGAGCGGTCGGGGAGCTTCAGCCGGTCACCGGCGCGGTGCTTGGGGCCGCCGCCCTCCGGGACGCCCTCGGCGAGGGCCGTGTCGACCACCACCTGCCAGTGCTGGCCGTGGTCGTCCGGCAGGGTGAACTCGATGGGCTGCGGCGAGGCGTTGAAGAGCAGCAGGAACGAGTCGTCGGTGACCCGCTCGCCGCGCGGCCCCGGCTCCGAGATGGCGTTGCCGTTGAGGAACACGGTCAGCGCGCTGGCCGGCGCCGTCTCCCAGTCCTCCCGGGTCATCTCCGCGCCCTCCGGGGTGAACCAGGCGATGTCGGAGAGCTCGTCGTGGGTGCCCTCGACCGGGCGGCCGTGGAAGAAGCGCCGACGGCGGAACACCGGGTGGTCGCGGCGCAGCCACACCATGGAGCGCGTGAACTCCCGGATCCGCAGCGCCTCCTCGTCGAGTTCCGCGTCGTCCTCCCCGGTGGGCCACGGCACCCAGGCCAGCTCGTTGTCCTGGCAGTAGGCGTTGTTGTTGCCGTGCTGGGTGCGGGCGAACTCGTCGCCGTGGCCGAGCATCGGCACGCCCTGGGAGAGCATCAGCGTGGCGATGAAGTTGCGGATCTGCCGCCCGCGCAGCGCGAGCACGCCGGGGTCGTCGGTCTCGCCCTCGACCCCGCAGTTCCAGGACCGGTTGTGGCTCTCGCCGTCGCGGTTGTCCTCGCCGTTGGCCTCGTTGTGCTTGTCGTTGTACGAGACCAGGTCCCGCAGGGTGAAACCGTCGTGGCAGGTCACGAAGTTGACCGAGGCGAGCGGGCGGCGGCCGTCGTCCTGGTACAGGTCGGAGGAGCCGGTCAGCCGGGAGGCGAACTCGGCCAGGGCGCGCGGCTCGCCCCGCCACAGGTCCCGGACGGTGTCCCGGTACTTGCCGTTCCACTCCGTCCACAGCGGCGGGAAGTTGCCCACCTGGTAGCCGCCCTCGCCGACGTCCCAGGGCTCGGCGATCAGCTTCACCTGGGAGACCACCGGGTCCTGCTGCACCAGGTCGAAGAACGACGACAGCCGGTCCACCTCGTGGAACTGGCGGGCCAGGGTGGCCGCCAGGTCGAAGCGGAAACCGTCCACGTGCATCTCGGTGACCCAGTACCGCAGCGAATCCATGATCATCTGGAGTACGTGCGGGGAGCGCATCAGCAGGCTGTTGCCGGTGCCCGTGGTGTCCATGTAGTAGCGCGGGTCCTCGGTCAGCCGGTAGTACGAGCAGTTGTCCAGGCCGCGGAAGGACAGGGTGGGGCCCAGGTGGTTGCCCTCGGCGGTGTGGTTGTAGACCACGTCGAGGATGACCTCGATGCCCGCCTCGTGGAGCGCCCGCACCGCCGACTTGAACTCCAGCACCTGCTGCCCGCGGTCGCCCCAGGAGGCGTAGGAGTTGTGCGGGGCGAAGAAGCCGATGGTGTTGTAGCCCCAGTAGTTGCTCAGGCCCAGGTCGACGAGGCGGTGGTCGTCGACGAACTGGTGGACCGGCATCAGCTCCAGCGCCGTGACGCCCAGGTCCGTCAGGTGCTCCAGGATCGCCGGGTGCGCCAGCGCCGCGTAGGTGCCGCGCAGCTCCTCGGGCAGCGCCGGATGGCGCATCGTCAGGCCCTTCACATGGGCCTCGTAGATCACGGTCTCGTGGTACGGGGTGCGCGGCGGGCGGTCGTCGCCCCAGTCGAAGTACGGGTTCACCACCACGGACGTCATGGTGTGCGGCGCGGAGTCCATGTCGTTGCGGCTGTCGGGGGCGCCGAAGCGGTAGCCGTAGACCTCCTCGCCCCAGCGGACCGACCCCGAGACCGCCTTCGCGTACGGGTCGAGCAGCAGCTTCGCCGAGTTCGTCCGCAGCCCGTGCTCCGGGGCGTAGGGGCCGTGCACCCGGAAGCCGTACCGCTGGCCGGGCATCACCCCCGGCAGGTAGGCGTGACGCACGAACGCGTCGCTCTCCCGCAGCTCGACCGCCGTCTCCGAGCCGTCGTCGTGGAGCAGACACAGCTCCACCCGCTCGGCGGCCTCCGTGAAGACCGCGAAATTCGTGCCGGCGCCGTCGTACGTGGCACCCAGTGGATACGCCTCTCCGGGCCAGACCTGCATGGACTCGACTCTCCCAGGTGAGTGCGGATCGACGGTGCCTCTTCGCGCCGATTCTTCCCGAAAGAAGGAGAAGCACGCACTGATCGCCCTGATTCGGTGTCACGGGTCAACGCCCGCCGCCCGCGGCTCACCCGGAGGAGCGACGGGGAATGATGAGGGATCCGGGGAGATTCCGGGAGAAGCGGAATCGGCCATTCTCGCGCGCAGGCCGGACCGGGGGGGCCCGGTGGGCCCGCGACCACCGCCGATGCAGTATGAAAAGACTCACTCCGTCTCCCTCACACTGCTGGAACAGGCGTGCCGGATCCGGTAGTTGGGGAAGGAGCCTGTGCATCCGGCTGCACCGCCCGCCAACCCGGAGTAATCTTTCTTGATCATTGACGAGGACAGCTCCGGGGGAGCGGAAGGCGGTGCGCGGGTGGGCTCGGGAGGCCTGGAGTTGCCCCCTGGCGACAACGGTCGCGAGGGGAACCCGGCAGACGCCCCGCCCGGCGCGGTGTCGCTCGCCCGGCCGATGGAGGCCGCCATCGGGCCGGAGCTCGAATGGGGCGCCGAGGCCTGGAGCGAGGTCCGCACCCGGGCCCAGCGGGCCGGCCGCGCCTACATCTGGCTGAATCTGGTCGAACAGCGGATGCGCGCCGTCGTGGCCGCCGTGCTGCGCCCGGTCTACGAACCCGTCCACGGCGACGACTGGGTGGTCGCCGCGGCCGGACCCGCCGGGCAGGAATGGGTGCAGCGCGCCGTAGCCGTCCGCGAGGTCAGCCGGCGCAAGGGGTACCTGCTCGACCCGGCCGACGACAACGTGCTCAGCTTCCTGACGCTCCCGCAGCTACGCGAGTTGACCGTCCAGCACTGGCCCTGCTTCGAGCCCTACTTCGACGACCGCCGCGACCTGGAGCTGGCGCTCGACGAGCTCGAGGTCGCCCGCAACGTCGTCACCCGCAACCGCGCCCTGTCCGAGGCGGTCCTCGCCCAGGCCGAGCGGGCCTCGGCCCGGCTGCTCGACATGCTGGGCGCGGGTGCCGACGTGCCCTCCGCCCGGCGTCTGCCGGTCGACGCCGTTGAGGACCTGGTGGGCGACCGGTACGCCGACGTGGTCGCCGTCCACCCCGACCGGGTGCGGCTGCTGCGGCACTTCCCCGCCGAGGACATCTTCGGAGAGGCCCGCCGGCTCGACGCCATCGGCATCGGCCTCAACCTGCTGGTGCAGAACTTCTCCGGCCGGCGGCTGGTCCGCCTCGCCGAGTCCGGCACCCGGGTCCGGCTGCTGTTCCTCAACCCCGCGTCCAGCGCCGTCCGCAGGCGTGAGCGGGAACTCGGCATCAAGCGTGGCGAGCTGAGCCGGGCCGTGGAGATGAACATCCTCCACATGCGCCGGGTGCGGTCCCGGCTGCGCGACCCCGGCGCCTTCGAGATCCAGGTCTACGACGAGACGCCGCGGTTCACGGCCTACCTGGTCGACGGGGACGGCGCCGACGGGATCGGGGTCGTCCAGTCGTACCTGCGGCGCACCCGCGGCATGGAGGCCCCGGTGATGCTGCTGCGCAACGGCGGCAGGGTGGTCAGGTCGGGCGCGGCCGAGGAGAGTGCCCTGTTCCCCACCTACCGGGAGGAGTTCGAGGTGGCCTGGGCGGATTCGCGGCCCGTGTCCTGATTTCCGCCCGCCCGATTTCGCCGGGGATGAGGCGGGACGGGAGGGAGTGCGGCGCGGGCGTTGTCAGTGGTGCGTGCGAAGGTGAGGAACACCTGGGGGACGCATCACCACACGAAGGGGGCCGCCATGGGCTGGCACCACGCACCGCTGATCGGCTTCGATCTGGAGACCACCGGCACCGACCCGCACGAGGCCCGCATCGTCACGGCCGCCGTGCTGGAGGTCAGGGAGGGCGAGATCGCCGGCCGCCGGGAATGGCTCGCCGATCCCGGCATGGAGATCCCCGCCGAGGCGGTCGCCGTGCACGGCATCACCAACGAGCGGGTGACGGCCTGCGGCCTGCCCGCCGACCGGGTGGCCGACGAGGTGGCGGGCGTGCTCACGTCCTACTGGCAGGCCGGCATACCCGTGGTCGTCTACAACGCGGCCTTCGACCTCACCCTGCTCTCCGCCGAGCTGCGCCGCCACGGACTGCCCTCGCTGCGCGAACGGCTGGGCGGACAGGACCCGGCACCGGTCGTCGACCCGTACACCGTGGACCGCGCGGTCGACCGCTACCGGCGGGGCAAGCGGACGCTGGAGGCGGTGTGCGCCGAGTACGGCGTGCCGCTGGAGGACGCGCACGACGCGGCGGCCGACGCGCTGGCCGCGGCACGCCTGGCCCGGGCGATAGCCGTGCGGCACGCCAAGGTGGCCGACCTCGGCGTCGCCGAACTGCACCGGCTCCAGATCGGCTGGCGGGCCGAATGGGCGGCCGGCTTCCAGGAGTTCCTCCGCGCCAAGGGGGAGACGGACGTGGTGGTCGACGGAGCCTGGCCACTGCGCGAAGCGGCCTGACCCCCCGCCTACGGCGCGCCGGAGCGGCCGGCGCGTTCCGTCAGAACGGGTACCAGCGGACCGTCGGGTCTCCCTCGCGCAGGGAGGCGACCCGGCGCTCGAACTCGGCGAGCGCCTTGGGATTGTGGGGGGCGTGCTGGGCCACCCAGGCGCAGCTCGCGGTCTCGCGGGCACCGCGCAGGACGGCGCACCCCTCCCACTCGCGCACGTCCCAGCCGTAGACGCCGGTGAAGGTCTCGTACGCCTCGGCGGACAGGCCGTAGCGGTCGTGGGACAGCGCCATCACGACCAGGTCGTGCTCGCGGAGGTCGGAGGAGAAGGTCTCCAGGTCCATCAGGACGGGGCCGTCCGGGCCGACGAGGACGTTGCGGGGAAGCGCGTCGCCGTGGACGGGGCCCGGGGGGAGGTGCGGGGTGAGAGCGGCGGCCTCGGCGGCGAAGCCGTCGCGGCGGGCGCGGAGGAAGGCGGCGTCCTCGGGGTCGATCGCGTCGCCCGCCAGGGTCAGCCAGCGCTCGACGCCGCCGAGGAGCTCCCGGCGGGGCAGCGGGAACGGCGGCGCCGGCAGGGCGTGCACCACGTGCAGCAGCTCGGCCAGGTCGCGGGCCTCCGCGGGGCGGACCGGGTCGGGCAGGCGGCGCCAGAGGGTCACCGGGTGCCCCTCGACCAGCTCGGGTTCCCCGGCCACCGGGCGGGGCGCCGGGACGTCCCGCTCCTCCAGCCACCGGGCGACGGCCACCTCGTGGCGGGCGCGGTCCAGCAGCTCGGGCGTACGGGCGATCTTGACGACGAGGTCCCCGGCGGCGAACACGGCGTTCTCGCCGAGGGCCAGCAAGGGGGCGTCCGCGGCGGCGGGGGCCTCGCCCAGCGAGGGGTGGGTCTTCCTGGCGGCGGCCAGGACGGCGCGGGCGGCTGCCTCGTCCATGCGGGTCCTTCGACGGTTCCGGTTCGTGCGGGCACAGTCTCCCACCCCGCCGAACCATCCCGTCCGACGGTCCCCACCCACCGTGCCCACCCACCCGCCGGCCGTCCTGTGCCTGTCCCCGCGCGGCGGCCCGTCCGCCGCGTGCCCGCGTGCCCTGGGCACGGGAGGCCCGTGGGGGAGGGGTGGCGGGGCGCCCCGCCGTGTCGCCGGACCGGCGGAGTCGGGGCGTTCCCCGCGCGGCGGCCAGAGGCGGCCGCGCGGGGAAACGGGCGGTCCCGCGGGGAGAAGGGCGGGCCCGCGGGATCAGGCGCCGGGGATCTGGCGGGCGTGGAAGGCGGCGCGGACGGCCGCGGCCGCCTTCGCCCCGTACATCTCCTCCGCCGTGGCGATCGTCGCCGCCGCCGCGTCGGCGAAGCCGGTGTCCGGGGCGAAGTCGAACTGCGCGTTCACGATGACGCGGTCCGCCGCGCGCGCCCCCAGCGCCTGCCGGATGTCGAACAGCGCACGGGACCAGATCTGCCCGTCCGCGTGGACCTGGCCCACCCGGTCCGCGTAGGTCTTGGTGCCGTCGATCCGCCGCAGGCAGTGCGGCGTGCCGGAGTAGGGGACCGCGTCCCAGTCCGCCACGCACGCCAGGTCCGCGTTCCGTTCCCACCCGTAGCGCGCCGCCGCGTGCTCGCCCACGGTCACCGCCAGGTAGTCCCCGAAGGCCTCGCCGATCGCCCCGGCCTCCACGGAGGTGCCGTAGCCCGGCACCTGGGCGTGGTGGACCGCGTGCCCGTACTCGTGGACGATCACCTCGGCGTCCTCGGCGTCGTCCACCCCGCCCTTGCCGAGCCGGATCTCCGTCTTCTTGTCCGTGTAGTAGGAGTTGTCGGCGCCCCACTGGTTCAGCCGCACCGGCTGCGCACGGTCGTTGACGCCCGGCAGTTCGCTGCCGAAGCCGAGGCCCTGCAGGTACTCCTGGGCCTCGTTGATCCAGAAGTACGCCATCACCTGCTCGAACCCGTCGTCGTGCCGGTCGTAGCCCGCCGCCTCCGCCACCGTGGCCGGCGCGCCGGTCTCCGAGCGGACGGTCACCCACCGGCCGGAGAGCCGGCCGCTGCCGTCGAGGTTGCGCAGCGCCGCCAGGGCGTAGGCGGAGTCCGGGACGGCGGACGCGGCGTCCTTGGCGTCCACCAGGGTCTGGTCGCCGGACGACTGGACCGGGTTGACCATGAAGACGCGCCCGACCGGCGTGTCCTCGGCCGCGACGGCGGTCCCGGCGGTGGCCAGACCGGCCAGCGCGGCGACGGCGACGGCCGCCGCCGTGGTGCGGCGAGGTGTTCGACGGATCATGTGGATCCTCCGGAGTCCGTGGGTATGCAACGGGGGGTGGGTGGCGGTGATCCTTCCCCATCCACCAGGGTGTTGACCAGAAGCGGCCGTCACTGCCGTACCATCCACGGACAACTCCTCACCCCGGCGGCGGCCCGAGTCCGCTGTCCGGGCGCAGTGTTACGGCGAGACGCGGGAGGACCCGATGGCACGGGGCAGGCATCGCAGGCGCAGACGAGGTGTCGCGCTGCGTGCCCTCCTGGGCGGGACGGCGCTCGCGCTCACCGGGGCGGCGACCGTCATCAGCGTCTCGCAGGCGACCGGCGAGACACCGGGCCCGCTGCAGCGCATCCCCGCGGCGGCCGGGCCCGAACTCCGCGAGCAGGCCGTGCCGTGGCCGCACCTCGACGCGCTCGCCGAGGACCTGGGCGGTCCCGTCCCGCCGGCCACCGTGCTCCGCGAGGCCGAGCACGAGATGTCGGCGGAGGACGACTGCGCCGGGCCCGGGGCGCTCCCCGCCGAGCCCGAGGCGGCGCGCGCCTACTGCTGGGAGAAGGCCGACGCCCGGGACGAGGACTGGGCCCCGGTGTCGGTGACCACCTCCGCGGACGCCGACGACGACGGCCGATGGGGCGAGGACCGGGTGATCCTGTCCGCCTGGACGCGGACCGCCGACGCCGCCGGGCCCGGTTCGGCGCGGGTCGCCTTCGTGGACGCGGGCGACCCCGACCGGCTCACCTACACCTGGGCGCTGCTGGCGCTGCCCACCGCGCCCACCGGGGCGCGCGAGGCGACGCCCGCCGAGGACGGCGGGCAGGACGAGGACGGCTACCGGCCGCTCGGAGGCGAACTCCGCGGCATGGTCTGGTACCAGGACAAGCTCCTCGCCACCGTGGGAACGCCCGGTGGGAAGGAGGCGCTGTACGTGTTCTCGCTGGACCGCGTCCACCGGACGGCGAAGGCGAGCCCGACGGCGAGCCCGGCGACGGGCGCGACGGCGACGACGGGCACCGCGGACCGCAGCCGGTTCGTGCTGCCGGCCGTCGCCTCCTACGAACTGCGGGGCGGCGGATGCCGGGCGGAGGAGGAGGGCTCGGCCTGCCTCGGCGCCCTCTCGCTGGACCGCTCCACCTCGCCGGACACCCTGGTGACGGCCGAGCGGCGGGCCGAGGGGCCGTCACGGCTCTGGCGGTACACACTCAGCCGCTACCCGGGCCGGGAGGGCCTGCTCTCCCTCGACGGCGGCGGGTCGGCGCGGCCGGTGGAGAGCTTCCGGACCGAGGCTGCCGGGATCAGGGGCGTGGTGTCCCACCGCGCCGAGGGAGCCGCCGAGGGCCGCTGGTACCTGGCCTCGGACCCGCAGGAGGCCGCCGGCGGCCGGGGCGCGCTGTGGGCCCAGTCGGCGGGGGAACGCACCGCCCGCGCGGCCCGCTGCGGTGACTACGAACTGCCGTACTGCTGGGCGGCCGGAGCGCGCGGGCTGGCCTACCGGCAGGGCGCCGGTGAGATCTGGGGCGTCTCGGACGCGCCGGAGCGGGGCGGGCGGAGCCTGTTCGCGGTGCCGCTCGGCGAGGTCGACGCCTCCCTGGAGTAGCGGCCGCGCACCCTGTGAGCAGCGTTTCCTCGACAGGCCGCCCGCCGCGGTTATTGTCTGACCGCATGAACCGCACCACTGTCACCACCTGGTCCCTCGAGCAGACCTCGCCGGCCGACCTGCGCCCCGCGGCCGTGCCCGAGGGAGACGTCCGCGTCGTGCGGGCCGAGGCGCCCTCGCCCGAGTTCAACAGGTTCCTGTACGCCTCGGTCGGCGGCGACATCACCTGGATCGACCGGCTCGGCTGGTCCTACGCCCGGTGGCAGGAGCACCTGGAGCGCCCCGGGATCGAGACCTGGGTGGCCTACGACCGGGGGACGCCCGCGGGCTACGTGGAGCTGGAGGCGCAGGACGAGGGCGTCGTGGAGATCGTCTACTTCGGTCTGCTGCCCGCGTTCCGGGGCCGGCGGATCGGCGGGCACCTGCTCTCCGTGGGCACCGCCCGCGCCTGGGACCTCGCCGAGCGGTGGCCGGAGCGGATGCCCACCCAGCGGGTGTGGCTGCACACCTGCAGCCTGGACGGGGAGCACGCGATGGACAACTACCAGCGGCGCGGGTTCCGGCTGTTCCGCACCGAGACGGAGGAGGAGGACGTCCCCGCGGCCCCCGGCCCCTGGCCCGACGCCTTCCCGGTCTGACCCGTCCGACCCGTCCGACCCATCTGCCCCCGGAGATCCCGCGGTCCCGGGCCGGCCGCCGGGCTGGCTACAGTGGCCTCCATGAGCGATCGCCCCGGGCCGCGGGTCATGCCGCCGGTGCTCCTCGGTGCGGGGGACGGCGACTGGTCGCCTGTCACCGCCGGAGAGTCGGGAGCGGTCGTCCTTCGCAGCGCGGACGCCACCCGGTATGCCAAGTGCGTGTCCGCCGCGCACGCAGCCGACCTGCGGGCCGAGCGCGACCGGGTCGCCTGGCTTCACGGTCAGGGTGTGCCCGGTCCCCGAGTGCTCGACTGGCACTCCGGTGACGCCGGCGCCTGCCTGGTGACCAGTGCCGTCTCCGGCATTCCCGCCGATCAGGTGCCCGCCGAGGACTTGCGGGTCGCCTGGGAACCGGTCGCGGACGCGGTGCGCCGACTGCACGAGCTGCCCGTGTCGCAGTGCCCGTTCCGCCGGGGCCTGGACACCATGGTCGCCGTGGCACGCGACGTCGTGGCCCGCGACGCGGTCACCCCGGAGTTCCTCCCGGTCGAGCAGCAGGACACGCCCACTCCGGCGCTGCTGGACCGCCTCACCCGGCAGGTCCCATGGCGGCGGGAGCAGGAAGTCGCCGACACGGTCGTCTGCCACGGGGATCTGTGCCTGCCCAACATCATCCTCGATCCGCGGACCCTGCACGTGTCAGGCTTCATCGACCTGGGCCGCCTCGGACTCGCCGACCGGTACGCCGACCTGTCGCTGCTGCTCGCCAGCGCACGGGAGACATGGCCGGACGAGGAGCGGGGACGGGCCGCGGACAGGGCGTTCGCCGAGACGTACGGCATCGCTCTGGACCACGACCGGCTCCGCTTCTACCTCCATCTCGACCCGCTCACCTGGGGTTGATCCGTTGATCCGTCCCTTGGCCTCAGGTCGGGCGAATGCCTCTCACGACGGCCGCGCCGAGCCCGTATCAGCCTGACTTCGTACGGGCCCGGCGCGGGTACCTCACTGACCGATGGTGCTCTGCGGACCGGTGTACTGCTTCAGGAGCGCCGGGACGTCCTTGGCCGGGTCCAGGGAGTAGCTGTAGTAGCTGCGCGGGTCGAAGGTGGTGCCGCCGGTCTGCTGTCGGCCGCTGGAGTTGACGACGACGGAACCGGACTGTGTCAGGGACGCGGCCGAGGTGTCGGGGTAGTACGGGTTGGCCACGTTGTCGTAGTAGCTGTTCTCGATCACGGTCCTGGACGCCCCGCGCGAGAGGTTGCCGTACGAGCTGACGTTCTGCAGGTAGTTGTTGTAGAGGTGCGCCAGCGCCACGTTGTCGATGCTGGGGTTGCGCTGGTTGGTGTCGTGGATCCAGTTGTGGTGGATCGTCATGCGGGCCGTCGTGTTCTCGGTCCAGCCGATGCCGAACGCCTTGTTGACGTTGCCCAGTTCGTTCCAGGACACCGTGAGGTAGCTGGTGTCCTTGCGGCTGTCGATGAGGCCGTCGTTCATCCGCTGGATGCGGTTGTGGTCGATCCAGATGTGGTCGGCGGTGTCCATCTGGATGCCGTCGTAGTCGTAGGTCTTGTCGTCGGGATCGTCCTCGGCCATCCGGGTGTCACGGATGGTGAGGTTGCGGATGATGACGTTGCGGGTGCCCTCTCGGAGGAAGAAGCCGCCGTTGACGATCTGACCGGAGGTGCCGACTCCGATCACCGTCTTGTTCGAGGTGACCGGTATCTCGTGGCCGTACGGGCTGACGGTGATCGCCCCGGCGACCTTGATGGTGTACGGCTCCGCGGCCGTGGCGTACTTCACCAGGTCCGCGTAGGTCTTCACGGTGACCGTCGCTCCGGCCGCGCCGCCCGTGGTGCCGCCGCCGGTGGAGGCGAAGCCGTCGGCCGTGTTGGACCAGGTCCGGCCGCCGCCGCTGCCGGAGACGGGTTTGAACGCCCATTGCTTGTTGGTGTTGTGGGTGCAGGTTTCCTGGATGACGGGGGTGCCGTTGGTGGTGGAGGCGTTCTGGTCGGAGAGGCAGAGGCCGGACTTGGCGTTGATGATCTGGTAGGTGCCGGTGCCGCTGGGGGTGAGGCGCCATTGCTGGTGGGTCTGGCCGGTGCCGCAGCCCCACTGCTGGACCTGGGTGCCGCTGGTGGTGGAGCCGGAGGGGACGTCGACGCACTGGCCGCTGTTGACGCCGACCAGGGTGTAGACGTCGGTTCCGGCCGGTTTGAGGGTGAACTGCTGCCAGGGGGAGTTGTCGGTGCAGGTCCACTGCTGCAGCTTGGTGCCGGAGGTGGTGGAGGCGCCGGGTACGTCGACGCATTTGCCGGACTTCGTGACCACCAGCTGGTAGGCGGTGTTCACGGCCGGGAGCGTTGCCGCGCGGGCGTTGCCCGTGGCCGTGACGGAGGCGACCACGCCGCCCGCCAGCACGGCCAGGGCGGAGACGAACACGGCGGTTCTGGTGGGGCGACGCCGGTGTGACACACGGCGCGGGGTGGGGGGCCGGACGCTCGGGGGAGCGGGCGCGGCCGACGGATCGGACCTCATCGCTCTGATGTCCCTTCCTCGTTGCGGCGCCGGACCCGTCAGGACCGCCTCACGGCGGGCCGGGCGGTGTCCGGCCGGAGCGTGCCGGCGGTGGGGGAAGCACCGCGGCGAAGGGGTAGATGCGCCTGGGGAGCGTGGGATAACAGAAACGTGCGGGAATTTTTTCCGGGCTCATCTCCCGCGCGCCTCACGCCACTTGCTTTTACAAGCGGCAACGCCCGTGCCACAATCCTGGGCCGTTGAGCGCGCTTGTTCGATTGCGGGCCCTGGCCGGGCGCCGGGCCCGGCGTCTTCGTGTGTCGGCTCACCGGGGACGCGCGGAGGGAGTACTGGCCGATGGACCACCCTCCGCGAGGGCACACCGGCCGCGGTGACGCGGCCGACCCGGCGACAGCCGGCACCTCCCCGCACGAGACGTCGCTGGTGCGCGCCGCCCAGAACGGTGACAGGGGCGCGCTCGAAGAACTCCTCACCGGTTGTCTGCCCCTGCTCCACCGGATCGTCGCGCGTGCCCTCGGCGGCCACGCCGACACGGACGACCTGGTGCAGGAGGCGATGCTGCGCATCATCCAGGGACTGCCCCAGCTGCGGGAGCCGGACCGGTTCCGTTCCTGGGCCGTGGCCGTCGTGTACCGGCAGATCCAGCAGTACTGGCGCCGTCAACGGCACACCCGCGCCGCGGCCCTGCCGGAGCACCCGGCCGACGAACCGGTCGACCCGCAGGGCGACTTCGCCGACCGGAGCGTCGCCGAGCTGATCCTGGCCGACCAGCGCCGCGGAATCGTCCGGGCCACCCGCTGGCTGGAGCAGGACGACCGCCGCCTGCTCGCCCTGTGGTGGGAGGAGACCGCCGGGGTGCTGAGCCGCGGCGAACTGGCCGCGGCCCTGGGCCTGCCGCGCAGCCATGTCGCCGTCCGGGTGCAACGCATGAAGGAGCAGTTGCAGACCGCCCGGCTCGTCGAGGCCGGGCTCGCCGCCGTACCGCGGTGCCAGGGACTCACCGCCGCGGCGCGCGGCTGGGACGGGCGGCCGAGCGCGCTGTGGCGCAAACGGCTGAGCCGGCACGTCCGCGACTGCCCCGCCTGCGGCGCTCCGCGCGAGGGCCTGGTCCCGCCCGAAAGGCTGCTGCCCGGAATCGCCGTACTGCCGGTGCCCGCGGGGCTGCTGGCCGGGCTCGCCCACCTGCTGGGTTCGGCCGAGGCGGGGTCGGTCCAGACCGTGGCCGGAGCCGGGCCGGCCCTCGCCTCCGACGCCGTCCGGGGGGCCCGGCCGAGACTTCTGGCCGGCGTCGCGGCGGCATCGGTGGTGGTGCTCGGGGCGTTCCTGCTGCCGTGGGGGCAGCCCGCCGCACCGGACGGGCCGCCCGGCTCCGCACCGAAGGCCGCCCCGGCCCCCACGGCGGCCACCGGCGGTCCGTCGCCGTCCCCCTCGGCGGCGGGCGCGGGTGAACTGTACGTGGCGCCCGGCGGATCGGACGACAAGGGCGACGGCAGCCTCGCCCGCCCGTACGCCACCCTGGGCAAGGCGGCCGGGCTGGTGCGTCCCGGCCAGACCATCGTCCTGCGCGGTGGCGTGTACCGGCCCACGGAACCCGTGGTCCTCGACACCGACGGCACCGCCGGGCAGCCCATCACGCTGACCGCCCACCGCGGTGAACGGCCGGTGCTCGACGTCTCCGGAGTCGGCGAAGGGGAGTGGGCCGTCGTCCAGCGCGCCGACCACTGGACCGTGCGGAACCTGGAAGTACGGGGGTCCCGCAGCCACGCTTGGGTGTGCAGGGGATGCGCGTACGACGTCTTCGACGGCCTGACCGTGCACCACAACGCCGGGGCGGGGCTGATCCTGCGGGACGACGGCACGGTCGGCAACACCGTCGTCGACAGCGACTTCCACGACAACCGCGACGCGACCGGCGGCGGCGCGGGCCTGGCCGTCGTCTTCGGGTCGGGCGACGGCAACACCGTCCGCCACTGCCGTACCTGGGGCAACGGCGGCGACGGGGTCGACCTGGGCGGTTTCACCGACCCCGTGCTGCTCGACGGCAACTGGTCGTACCGCAACGGGAACGGCTTCACCTTCGGCGGCGGACGCAGCAGAGCCGCCGTGGCACACGTCGCCCGGTACAACGCCGCCTGGAGCAACAGCGGTTACGGCTTCACCGACGAGGGCAACACGGGGGCCCTCACCCTGGAACGCAACAGTGCCTACCGCAACGGTCTGGCCGGTTTCCGGATCGCCGACTCCGCCGGGACCCTGACCGGGAACGCCGCCTGGGGCGACGGACGGGGGACGCGCCTCGGGCCGTCCGTCCGCTCCGCCGGCAACACCTGGGACGCGGGCGGGCCGCGCGTCGCCCTGACCGACCTGGGGTCGGCCGACCCGAACGACGCGGAGGGCCCGCGCGGCCCCGACGGCTCGCTTCCCCGCACGGCCTTCCTCCGGCCCGACGATCCGGCCACCACCGTCGGCGCGCCGATGACGCCCTGAGCGCCACCCGCCCGCCCCGCCTGGCCTGCCCGGCCCGCCTGGCCTGCCCGGCCCGCCTGGCCGGCCGGTCTTCCGGGCCCCTCCGGCTGCGCCGGTCCCGCGTGGCCGTGGCCCGGCTCCTCGGGGGCTCCGGCCAGGGCCGCGCGGGCCTGGCCGCACCCTCCGGAGGGCAGACGGACTGCCCCTGGCCCGGCCTGGGCAGCCCGGAGCTCTTCTGCCACGGTCCGGGCATGTCGAGGTCGGAGCCCCTCATCCGCGGTCGAGCAGGCCGGGGCCCTCGCCCGAGGGTGCCCCCGCGCCCCGTCCGGCAGCGGGCCCACGGTCTGGCAAGGGCGCCCCCGCGGTCCCGTCCGACAGGGTGGGCCAGGCTCGCTCGCCCCCGGCCCGACGCTGCCCCGCGTCCCCGCGTCCCCGCGTCCCCGCGACGGTGCCCCCCGCGCTCCCGCCCAGCGAGCCCCAGCACCCTCGCCCGGCAGTGGGCCCCGCGCCCGCCGCCCGGCGGCCCCCGCGCACCCGCCCGGCGGTGACCCCCGCGCCCCTCCCGCCCCCGCCGCCCCGTGGGTCCCGCCCGTCCCACGTCCCCCGGCCGCCCCGCCGGCCCCGGGGACCTTCGCGAGGCTCAGTACTTCCCGCCCGCTCCGGGCGGCCACACCCGCCTGACCTGGATCTCCCCGCCCGGCCGGGGTCGGTGCTCATGACACCGCCGGGCCGCATGTTGAGACGTATCTGTCCGTATCCCGGACGACAGTGGACGGTCTCCGCCGCGCCATGACACGCTTCCGCCATGTTCGGAACTGGAATCGCCCTGGTGAGTCGACGGCACGTCGACCTCGGCCGCATGTCCAGCGCCATCTGTCCGGCCTGCTGACGAGTCCTCAGCCGCCCGACATCCCCTCCGCCCTCCCGCGTACCGCGCCGCCCGCCGCGGCCCGCACCCCTGCCCCTGCGCGCGAAAGCCCAGGTCAGAGCCGTATGCCCGTCTGTCCCGAAGGACTGTGAACCATGGCCGCCACGCCCGAGAATCCCGCCGCCTCCCGCCGCAAGGTGAGCCGACACCGCGGCGAGGGTCAGTGGGCCGCCGGACACTTCACCCCGCTCAACGGGAACGAGCAGTTCAAGAAGGACGACGACGGTCTCAACGTGCGGACACGCATTGAGACGATCTACTCCCAGCGCGGCTTCGACTCCATCGACCCCAACGACCTCCGCGGCCGCATGCGTTGGTGGGGCCTGTACACCCAGCGCCGCCCCGGGATCGACGGCGGCAAGACGGCGATCCTGGAGCCTGAGGAGCTGGACGACCGCTACTTCATGCTCCGCGTCCGCATCGACGGCGGCCGGCTCACCACGGAGCAGCTGCGGGTCATCGGCGAGATCTCCGAGGAGTTCGCCCGCGGCACCGCCGACATCACCGACCGGCAGAACATCCAGCTGCACTGGATCCGCATCGAGGACGTCCCCGAGATCTGGAACCGCCTGGAGGCGGTCGGCCTGTCCACCACCGAGGCATGCGGCGACACCCCGCGCGCCTTCCTCGGCTCCCCGGTGGCCGGCATCGCCGAGGACGAGATCATCGACGGCACCCCCGCCCTCGACGAGGCGTACCGCCGGATCGTCGGCAACCCCGCCTACTCGAACCTGCCGCGCAAGTTCAAGACCGCGATCTCCGGCTCGCCGCTGCTGGACGTGGCGCACGAGATCAACGACATCGCGTTCGTCGGCGTGCGGCACCCGGAGCACGGCCCCGGCTTCGACCTCTGGGTCGGCGGCGGCCTCTCCACCAACCCCAAGCTGGGCGTCCGGCTGGGCGCCTGGGTGCCGCTGGACGAGGTGCCGGACGTCCTCGAGGGCGTCATCTCGATCTTCCGCGACTACGGCTACCGGCGGCTGCGCAACCGCGCCCGCCTGAAGTTCCTGGTCGCCGACTGGGGCCCGGAGAAGTTCCGCCAGGTCCTGCAGGACGAGTACCTCAAGCGCGAACTGATCGACGGCCCGGCCCCCGCCGAGCCGGTGGAGCGCTGGCGCGACCACGTCGGCGTGCACCGGCAGAAGGACGGCCGCTACTACGTCGGCTTCGCCCCGCGGGTCGGCCGCGTGGACGGCGCCACCCTCACCAAGATCGCGGACCTGGCGGCCGAGCACGGCTCCGGCCGGCTGCGCACCACCGTCGAGCAGAAGATGATCGTGCTGGACGTGACCGAGGACCAGGTCGCCTCGCTGACCGAGGGGCTGCGCGCGCTCGACCTGATCGTCGACCCCTCCCCGTTCCGCCGCGGCACCATGGCCTGCACCGGCATCGAGTACTGCAAGCTGGCCATCGTCGAGACCAAGGCACGCGGCTCCGCGCTGATCGACGAACTCGAGCGCCGGCTCCCGGAGTTCGACGAGCCGCTGACCATCAACCTCAACGGCTGCCCCAACGCCTGCGCCCGCATCCAGGTGGCGGACATCGGTCTCAAGGGCCAGCTGGTCCTCGACGACGACGGCCGGCAGGTCGAGGGCTTCCAGGTGCACCTCGGCGGCGCGCTCGGCCTGGAGGCCGGGTTCGGCCGCAAGGTCCGCGGCCTGAAGGTCACCTCCGCCGAACTCCCCGACTACGTCGAGCGGGTTCTGCGCCGCTACCTGGAGCAGCGCGAGCCCGGCGAGCGGTTCGCCGCCTGGACCGCACGGGCCGGCGAGAAGGACCTGTCGTGAGCGAGCGCGCGGCGCCCTTCCACTGCCCCTACTGCGGGGACGAGGACCTGCGGCCGGCCGAGGAGGGCCCGGGCGCCTGGGAGTGCGGGGCCTGCAACCGCGCCTTCCGGCTGAAGTACCTCGGACTGCTCTCCCGCGGCTTCCAGCAGCACGGGTCCCGGGACGGCGGCACCACCCGGGACAGCGACACCGACCGGCACGGCACACAGGAGGAGGGGACATGACCACGGCACAGCGGCAGCGCACCGACGAGGAACTGAAGGCCCTCGCCGAGCGCGCGGGCCGGGAACTCGAGGACGCCCCGGCCGCGGAGATCATGAAGTGGGCCGTCGAGACCTTCGGCGACCGCTTCTGTGTGACCTCCTCCATGGAGGACGCGGTGGTGGCCCACCTCGCCTCCCGGGTCAGGCCGGGCGTGGACGTGGTGTTCCTGGACACCGGCTACCACTTCGAGGAGACCATCGGCACCCGCGACGCCGTGGACGCGGTGATGAACGTCAACGTCATCACCCTCACCCCCCGGCAGACCGTCGCCGAGCAGGACGCCGAGTACGGGCCGAAGCTCCACGACCGCGACCCGGACCTGTGCTGCAAGCTGCGCAAGGTCCAGCCGCTCGAACAGGGGCTCCGGGGCTACCAGGCCTGGGCCACCGGCCTGCGCCGCGACGAGTCCCCGACCCGCGCGAACACGCCCGTCGTCGGCTGGGACGAGAAGCGCGGCAAGGTCAAGATCTCGCCGATCGCCCGGTGGACCCAGGACGACGTGGACGCCTACGTCGCCCAGCACGGCGTGCTCACCAACCCGCTGCTGATGGACGGCTACGCCTCCGTCGGCTGCGCGCCCTGCACCCGCCGGGTGCTGGAGGGCGAGGACGCCCGGGCCGGCCGCTGGGCCGGGCGCGGCAAGACCGAGTGCGGGCTGCACGGATGACCGGCGGCACCCGAGCGCGAGGGAACCGATGACCAAGGAGAACGAGCAGGTGAGCGAGGACGTGACCGGAGCCACCGTCTGGCTGACGGGTCTGCCGAGCGCCGGCAAGACCACGATCGCCCTGGAGCTCGCCGGACGCCTGCGCGCGGAGGGACACCGCGTGGAGGTCCTCGACGGCGACGAGATCCGCGAGTTCCTCTCGGCGGGCCTCGGCTTCAGCCGCGAGGACCGCCACACCAACGTGCAGCGCATCGGCTTCCTCGCCGAACTGCTCTCCCGCAACGGCGTCACCACGCTGGTCCCGGTGATCGCGCCCTACGCCGACAGCCGGGACGCCGTCCGCAAGCGGCACGAGGCGGGCGGCACCCCCTACCTGGAGGTGCACGTCGCCACGCCGCTCGACGTCTGCTCCGTGCGCGACGTGAAGGGGCTGTACGCCAAGCAGGCCGCCGGCGAGATATCCGGCCTCACCGGGGTCGACGACCCGTACGAGGCGCCCGAGACCCCCGACCTGCGGATCGAGTCCCAGGACCAGACCGTCGCCGAGTCCGCCGCCGCCGTCCACGCGCTGCTCACCGAGAGGGGCCTGGCATGACCACCGTCGCCGCACTCCGCGACACCGCCGCGGGCCAGGGTCCGCTCGGCCACCTGGACGTCCTCGAGTCCGAGGCCGTGCACATCTTCCGCGAGGTCGCGGGCGAGTTCGAACGACCGGTGATCCTCTTCTCCGGCGGCAAGGACTCCATCGTGATGCTGCACCTGGCGCTCAAGGCGTTCGCGCCCGCGCCGGTGCCCTTCGCCCTGCTCCACGTGGACACCGGACACAACTTCCCCGAGGTCATCGAGTACCGCGACCGTGTGGTCGCCGCACATGGCCTGCGCCTCCATGTGGCCTCCGTCCAGGACTACATCGACCGCGGTGTGCTCCGCGAACGCCCCGACGGCACCCGCAACCCGCTCCAGACGGTCCCGCTGACCGAGACCATCCAGAGCGAGAAGTTCGACGCCGTCTTCGGCGGCGGCCGGCGCGACGAGGAGAAGGCCCGCGCCAAGGAGCGCGTCTTCTCCCTGCGCGACGAGTTCTCCCAGTGGGACCCGCGCCGCCAGCGCCCCGAGCTGTGGAACCTGTACAACGGCCGGCACGCCCCCGGCGAGCACGTCCGCGTCTTCCCGCTCTCCAACTGGACCGAGCTGGACGTCTGGCAGTACATCAAGCGCGAGGGCATCGAGCTCCCGTCGATCTACTTCGCGCACGACCGCGAGGTCTTCGCCCGCAACGGCATGTGGCTGACCGCCGGCGAGTGGGGCGGCCCCAAGGACGGCGAGACGGTCGAGAAGCGCCTGATCCGCTACCGCACCGTCGGTGACATGTCCTGCACCGGCGCCGTCGACTCCGACGCCGCCACGCTGGACCAGGTGATCGCCGAGATCGCCGCCTCCCGGCTCACCGAGCGCGGCGCCACCCGCGCCGACGACAAGCTCTCCGAGGCAGCGATGGAAGACCGCAAGCGCGAGGGGTACTTCTAGCCATGACCACCACCACCGCCGACCAGGCCGCCGAACCCACCACGCTGCTGCGGTTCGCCACCGCCGGATCCGTCGACGACGGCAAGTCCACCCTGGTGGGCCGGCTGCTGCACGACTCCAAGTCGGTCCTCGCCGACCAGCTCGAGGCCGTCGAACGGGCCTCCGCCGGCCGCGGCCAGGACGCCCCCGACCTGGCGCTGCTCACCGACGGCCTGCGCGCCGAGCGGGAACAGGGCATCACCATCGACGTGGCGTACCGCTACTTCGCCACGCCGCGGCGGCGGTTCATCCTCGCCGACACCCCCGGCCACGTGCAGTACACGCGGAACATGGTCACCGGCGCCTCCACCGCCGAACTCACCGTGATCCTGGTCGACGCCCGCAACGGCGTCGTCGAGCAGACCCGCCGGCACGCCGCCATCGCCGCCCTGCTGCGCGTCCCGCACGTCGTCCTCGCCGTCAACAAGATGGACCTGGTCGACTACGCGGAGCCGGTGTTCGCGGCGATCGCCGAGGAGTTCACCGCCTACGCCGCCGAGCTGGGCGTCCCCGAGGTCACCACCGTCCCGATCTCCGCGCTGGCCGGGGACAACGTCGTCGAGCCCTCCGCCCACATGGACTGGTACGGCGGCCCCACCGTGCTCGAGCACCTGGAGACCGTGCGGGTCGACGGCACCGTGGACCGCCTCCCGGCCCGGCTGCCGGTGCAGTACGTCATCCGCCCGCAGACCGCCGAGCACCCCGACTACCGCGGCTACGCCGGACAGATCGCCGCCGGCTCCCTCCGCGTCGGCGAGGAGGTCACCGTGCTGCCCTCCGGCCGCACCACCCGCATCGCGGGCATCGACCTGCTCGGCGTGCCGGTGGAGTCCGCCCGGGCCCCGCAGTCGGTGACCGTGCTCCTCGAGGACGACCTGGACATCTCGCGCGGCGACCTGATCGCCCCGGCCCAGGCCGCGCCCGCCACCACCCAGGACGTCGAGGCCACGGTCTGCCACGTCGCCGACCGGCCGCTCACCGAGGGCCACCGGGTGCTGCTCAAGCACGGCACCCGCGTCGTCAAGGCCGTCGTCAAGGAGATCCCGTCCCGGCTCACCCTGGACGACCTCTCCCTGCACCCGCGGCCCGGGCAGCTCGCCGCCAACGACATCGGCCGCGTGGTGCTGCGCACCGCCGAGCCGCTGCCGCTCGACGCCTACACCCGGTCCCGCACCACCGGCGCCTTCATCCTGATCGACCCCGCCGACGGCTCCACCCTCACCGCCGGCATGGCCGGCGACTCCTTCGCCACCGCCCGGCAGGCCGCCGCGACCGGCCAGGCCGCCGCGGACGACGACGGGTGGGACTTCTGACCATGAACACCCCCGGTTTCTTCGGCACGTTCGCCAAGGAGGGCGGCCGCGTCGGCAGCGGCACCCTCGGCAGCGGGCAGGGCGGAGTCGCCCGATGTGCGGGCGGCACCCGGCGCGTCCGGCACCGACTCCGCACCCCACGAAGACCCGCCCGCCCCCCCGGCCACCGCCTGAACCCCAGGCCGTGACCGCCGGGCCGACGAGAGGACCCCCTCCCGTGCCTGCCAACCGCTCCCTGTTCCGCCGGGGCCTCGCCGTGGCTGCCGCCCTGCCGCTGCTCGCCCTCGCGGCCTGCGGCTACGGCTCCCAGGCGACGGACGACGCGACGGCCGAGGTCGCCGCCCGGGGCGAGAAGACCGACGGTCTGGACAGCGTCCGCATCGGCTACTTCGGCAACCTCACCCACGCCACCCCGCTGGTCGCACGCCAGAAGGGCTTCCTCCAGAAGGAACTGGGCGGCACCCGGGCCGCGTACCAGGTCTTCAACGCCGGCCCCTCCGAGATCGAGGCCCTCAACTCGGGCTCCGTCGACATCGGCTGGATCGGCCCCTCGCCGGCCGTCAACGGCTACACCAAGTCCCTCGGCAAGAACCTCCGCATCATCGGCGGCTCCGCCTCCGGCGGCGTCAAGCTGGTCGTCGACCCCGACCGGATCAAGAGCCTGAAGGACGTCAAGGGCAAGCGGATCGCCACCCCGCAGCTCGGCAACACCCAGGACGTGGCCTTCCTGCACTGGATCGGCGAACAGGGCTGGACGGTCGACGCGCAGAGCGGCAAGGGCGACGTCTCCGTCGTCCGCTCCGACAACAAGGTGACCCCGGGGGCGTTCGCCGCCGGCTCGATCGACGGCGCCTGGGTGCCCGAGCCGACCGCCTCCAAGCTGGTCGCCGACGGCGGCGAGGTCCTGCTCGACGAGTCCGACCTGTGGCCGGACGAGCAGTTCGTCATCACCAACATCATCGTCTCCCAGACGTTCCTCAGCGAGCACCCCGAGGCCGTCGAGGCCGTGCTGCGGGCCTCCGTGGAGACCAACGAGTGGATCAACGCCCACCCCGACGAGGCCAAGCGCGCCGTCAACGCCCAGCTGGAACGCGACACCGGCAAGGCGCTGCCCGCCGAGGTGCTCGACCCGGCGTGGGAGTCCATCCGGATCACCGACGACCCGCTGGCCGCCACCCTGGACGCCCAGGCGAGGCACGCCGTCGACGCGGGACTCCTGGAGAACCCCCGGCTGGACGGCATCTACGACCTGCGCCCGCTCAACACCGTCCTCGAGAAGGCCGGAAAGCCCGCCGTCGACGACGCCGGCCTGGGCACCCGCTGACCCCGGTCAGCGCCGACCGCGCCAAGCAACCACCCACACCCGCGACTTCTCCCAGGAGGTGACCATGGCGGCCATCACGCTCGCCACGGCCGAGGACACCCGGACCGACGTCCGCAGCGCCGCGCGCATCGAGCACGTCTCCAAGTCCTTCACCGGGCCCGCCGGAAGCCAGCTCGTCCTCGACGACATCAGCCTCGACGTCGCCCACGGCGAGTTCGTCACCCTCCTCGGGGCCTCCGGCTGCGGCAAGTCCACCCTGCTCAACCTGGTCGCCGGCCTCGACCGGCCCAGCTCGGGCGCCATCACCACCGACGGCCGCCCTGCCCTGATGTTCCAGGAACACGCCCTGTTCCCCTGGCTCACCGCCGGGAAGAACATCGAACTCGCCCTGAAGCTCAGGGGAGTCGACAAGAACCTGCGCCGCGAGCGCGCCGAGGAACTCCTCGAACTGGTCCGCCTCAAGGGCTCCTACGGCAAGCGCGTCCACGAACTCTCCGGCGGCATGCGCCAGCGCGTCGCCCTCGCCCGCGCACTCGCCCAGGACAGCAAACTGCTGCTGATGGACGAGCCGTTCGCCGCCCTCGACGCCATCACGCGCGACGTGCTGCACGACGAACTCACCCGCATCTGGCGGGAGACCGACGTGTCCGTCCTGTTCGTCACCCACAACGTGCGCGAGGCGGTGCGGCTGGCCCAGCGGGTCGTGCTGCTCTCCTCCCGGCCGGGCCGCATCGCCCACGAGTGGAGCGTCGGCATCCCGCACCCGCGCCGCATCGAGGACGCCGCCGTGGCGGAGCTGTCCGTCGAGATCACCGAACAACTCCGTGGGGAGATCCGCCGACATGGCCAGCACTGACACCCCGACCACGACCGAGCGGAAGCGGCAGGCCGACGACACCGCCGGGCTCGAGGCCGGCCTCGACGCCCTCGAATCGGTCGAGGTCCGGCGCACCCCGCTGCGGCAGACACTGCTGCAGAAGGTCCTCCCGCCGGTCCTCGCCGTGCTCCTGGTGGTGGTCCTCTGGCAGCTCCTGGTCACCCTGAAGATCGTCGACGACCCCACCAAGCTGCCCGCGCCCTCCGACGTCTGGGCCGAGGTGCGCGAGTCCTGGCTCCAGGGCGAACTCCTCGGCTACATCTGGACCAGCGTCTCCCGCGGCCTGCTCGGCTTCCTGCTCGCCCTCGCCATCGGCACCCCGCTCGGGCTGCTGGTCGCCCGCGTCAAGTTCGTCCGTGCCGCCATCGGCCCGATCCTCTCCGGCCTCCAGTCGCTGCCCTCGGTCGCCTGGGTGCCGCCCGCCGTCATCTGGCTCGGCCTCAACAACTCCATGATGTACGCGGTCATCCTGCTCGGCGCGGTCCCGTCCATCGCCAACGGACTGGTCTCCGGCGTCGACCAGGTACCCCCGCTCTTCCTGCGCGCGGGGCGCACCCTCGGCGCCACCGGCCTCAAGGGCGCCTGGCACATCGTGATGCCGGCCGCGCTGCCCGGCTACGTCGCCGGCATGAAGCAGGGCTGGGCGTTCTCCTGGCGCTCCCTGATGGCCGCCGAGATCATCGCCTCCTCGCCCGATCTCGGCGTGGGACTCGGCCAGTTGCTGGAGAACGGCCGCAACGCCTCCTCCATGTCCCTGGTCTTCCTCGCCATCATCCTGATCCTGGTCGTCGGCATCGCCATCGACCTGCTGATCTTCAGTCCCCTGGAGCGGCGGATCCTGCGCGGCCGCGGCCTCCTCGTCAAGAGCTGATCGGTTTGCCCGTCATGCGCCACGCCCCGGTCCGCCCCGTCCTGCTGGTCATCGCCCACGGCAGCCGCGACCCGCGCCACGCCGCCACCGTCCACGCGCTGGTGCGCGCGGTGCGGGCCCGGCGGCCCGGGCTGCGGGTGGAGACCGCGTTCCTCGACTTCAACGTCCCCTCCGTGGGCGGAGTCCTCACGTCGCTGGACGCGGAAGGGGTCCGGGACGTGGTCGCCCTCCCGCTGCTGCTCACCCGCGCCTTCCACGCGAAGGCGGACATCCCCGCCGTGCTGCGCGAGGCGCCGCCGTCCCTGCGGATCCGGGTGGCCGACGTCCTCGGCCCGGACCCGCTGCTCACGGCGGCACTGGAGCGGCGGCTCCACGAGGCGGGGCTCACCCCCGCCGACAGGCCCACGACCGGGGTCGTCCTGGCCTCGGCGGGCTCCTCCGACCCGGAGGCGATCGCGGTGATCGCTGACATCGCGCGGGAGTGGCGGCACACCGGTTGGTGCGCCGTGCGGCCCGCGTTCGCCTCCGGCCCCCTCCCCAGGACCGAGGACGCGGTCCGCGCGCTGCGGGCCGCCGGGTGCGAACGGGTCGCCGTCGCCCCGTACGTCCTCGCCCCGGGCCGCCTCCCCGACCGCATCGCGGCCGGCGCCGCGGCCGCCTCCGCGGACGTCCTCGCCGAGGTGCTGGGCCCCGCCCCGGAGGTGGCGCGGCTCCTGCTGGCCCGGTACGACGAGGCCCGGCACCACGGGGCGCTGGCCCGGGCCGCCTGACCCGGGCCGCCTGACACGGGCCGTCCGGCACGGCCCGCCTGGCCGGGGCCGTCCGGTGCGCGCCGCGGCGCTCCCGGCGCCCGCGGTCAGCCCAGCAGTCCGTACCCCTGCCACGCGGGCCACACGACCGCCAGGGCGGCCGACGCGAGCACGGCGGCGACGAGGACCTTCCCGCGCGGGTGCCGGGACAGCGGCGGCACGTGATACGCCGCGCACACCCAGCCGGTGAAGGTCAGCAGGCTCCCCACCAGGATCGCGGGGCTCGACCCCGACGGGCAGGGAGGGCCGTACCTGCCGCCGCACGAGTTGCCGGGCATCTGCTGGAATCCCCACACGATGCCCACCACCCCCAGGGAGAGCACCGCGCCCGCCACGGCGACCAGGAGCACCGCTTTCGGCAGCGGCCGTGGTTCGTCGGTGGTGCGCTCCGTCATGCTTCCCCCCGGAAGTCGGTCCTCACCGCGCGTGCCCGCGGCGGCAGGACAGTGTAAGCAGCCGGCGGAGGGCGCCCGGGGTGCCGCTCACGGTGCCGTCAGGGCCGCCAGCTTGAGCACCGTGTTCCAGTTGCGGGTGGTGGCTACCAGGCCCTTGGTCAGGCGGGGCTTGGCGAGCTGTTCCGCCAGCCTGGAGCGGCCCATGCCGTCCGGCAGGTACAGGTACAGCGCGCGGTCGCCGACGCGGAACTCCTCGGGTAGGTACGCGTCCCGGTCGAGCTCCGCGAAGCGGGCGTCGTCGACATCCTGGTCGAGAAACGTGACGTGGAGCTGCCGGCCCTCCAGCTCCGCGGCCGGGAACGGGCAGGCGTCGACGACGCCCGCCAGGTAGGCGTGGTCGCGGACCAGCACCTGGCAGGCGAACGCGAACCGCTTCCCCAGCGCCTCCGCCAGCTCCGCGGCCAGCGCCTCCTCGTCCCCGCGGCCGGCCGTGAACACCGCCTGACCGCTCTGCAGATACGTCCGCACGTCCCCGTGCCCGAGCTCCTCCAGCACGGCCCGCAGCTCGGCCATCGGCATCTTCCGCCCGCCGCCCACGTTGACCCCGCGGAGCAGCGCCGCATACGTCGTCATGGGGTCACCCTACGGCGGTGGTACGGCACCCGCGCGGAGCCGCCCGGCACGGGCCGCCGCCCCCTTCCGCGGCGGCGGGGCGGCCGGTGACGCGCGGAACTCCCGTGCCGGGCCCGTGCGTTCGGTACGGTGGCGGCCCAGCACGCCGACAGGCGCCCACGTCGACACGAGGGACTACAGGGGATTCCGGTGAAGGTCGAGTTGGAACTGAGGGACGGCACCGGGACGTCGCAGCGGGAACTGCGGTCCTTGCAACGATGGTTGAACGACTCCAGGGCCGAGCACGGCGCCACCGCCGAGCCGGTCACGCGCCCGCCTCGGCCCGGTGAGATGGGCACGGGCATCGAGCTGATCCTCGCGTCGGTGTCCACCGGCGCGGCGCTGCTGCAACTGGTGTTCGCCGTGGACACCTGGGTCAAGGCCCGCAGGCCCCGGTCGCAGGTCGTCATCCATCTGCACGGCGTCACCGCCCAGGAGGCGGCGTCGCTGGGCCGGGCGGCACCCGGCGTCACCGTGGTCCGCGCCGAGGAGGCGGACGGGGACGGCGGCGACAGCGGGGCCGGCGGCCACGGCGAGGCCCGCGACGACAGCCGGGCCGGCGGCCACGGCGAGGCCCGCGACGACAGCCGGGCCGGTGGCGACACCCAGTCCGGGGGCGACACCCGGTCCGGGGGCGACGGCCCGGTGGGCCCGGCATGACCACGCCCGAACCGCAGGCCGCTTCCGACCCGTCCGTGACCCCGCAGAAGCGGATCGACCCGGCCCGCTCCGCCTGCGTGCTGATCGGCGTCGACGACTACACCCAACTGCAGCCGCTGCGCAGCGTGCGGCACAACCTCCGCGCGCTCAAGAAGGCGCTGACCGACGAGCGGATCGTGGGCATCCCCCCGGAGCACGTCCTCGTGGTGGAGAACCCTGCCTCGGCGGCAGCCCTGGTCGGCCCGGTCAACAAGGCGGGCAAGCTGGCCAAGGACACCCTGATCGTCTACTACGCGGGCCACGGGCTGCTCGACCACCACGACGAGGAGCACCTGTACCTCACCCTGCCCGACTCCGTGGAGGGCGAGCCGTGGACCTCCGTCTCCGACTTCCTCCTCCGCGCCGCCATCAGGGACAGCTCCGCCGAGCGGCACGTGCTGCTCCTCGACTGCTGCTACAGCGGCAAGGTCCTCGACGGCGGCATGTCCGCCGCCGACCGCGGGCTGCGGGCGTCCAGCCAGGCCCTGGCCGGCGTCCACGGGTCCTACGTGATGACCTCGTCCTCGGCGACCCGCAAGTCGTACGCCTCGGACCCGGCGACCTGCAGCGCCTTCACCGGTGCCCTCGTCGGCACGCTGCGCGACGGGCTGCCGGACGGGCCCCCGATGCTGGGGCTGCACGACGTCTACAAGGCCGTCCGGGAACGCATGGCCTCCGACGGGCCCGGACCGCGGCAGGAGCCGCAGGTCCTGGACAAGGGCGGCATCGGCGCGCTGCCGTTCGCCCGCAACATCGCCCTGGAGCCCGCCCCGGCCCCCGGTGCCCCGGTACCGGGGGCGGCCGGTGTGACGCCGCGGCGTCACCGGACCGTGGCGGCCGCGGCCTTCGTCCTGGGCCTGGTGGCGGGCCTCGTGGTGGTGCCCGCCGGCGGCGACTGGTGGCGTGAGCGGCACCCCCGTCCGGCGGGCGGCGTCTGTTCCGACCGCGCGGCACTGCTCAGCTACTCCGACGCCCTGGACAAGGCGCAGGTCTCCGGGGAGCGCGTCGAAGGCCTGTCCGCCCTCGCCCTCACCGATGACGGCCGGGCGCTGGCGCTCACCGACAACGACATCGGCCGGGTCTTCCCCCTGGAGCTCGGCCCGCCGGAGGAACTCGCCCCCCGGCCGCTGACCGCCCGTACGCTGCGGGCGCCCACCGGCGCGGCCCCCTCCAAGTGGTTCGACGGCGAGGGCATGGTGGTCGAGGAGGGCGGGGAGACCATCCTGGTGGCCTCCGAGACCGGCCCGGCCATCCGCCGCTTCAGCCTGGTGACCGGCCGTCAGATGGGCGATCCGCTGCCCGTCCCGGAGGCGTTCCGCTCGCACCCGGGCGGCCACGCGCAGGCCGGTCGGACCCTCGAGTCGCTGGCCCTCTCCGAGAACGGCGAGTACCTGTACGCGGCGATGGAGGGCGCGCTGGCCGTCGACGGCGACGCCCGCGGCCGGAACCTCCTGCGGATCCAGCGCTACCGGGGCACCCCCGGCGGCGAGTACCGCCTGGACCAGCAGTACGCGTACCGCACCGACGAAGGCATGTACCTGGTCGAGCTGGCCGCGGTCGGCGACGACCGGCTGCTGGCCCTGGAGCGCCAGTACGTCGCGGGCGTCGGCAACACGGTCCGGATCTACGACGTCCCGCTCGACGGCGCCCCCGTCGCCGACGAGGAGACCGCCCTGTACGACCAGAGCGCCGACGTGTTCGTCGAGCACACCCTCCTGGTCGACCTGGCGGACTGCCCGTCCGGCGACCCCGGCGTCGTCCCCGTCAAGGGGCCGCAGCTCAACCCCCTGCTGCAGAACGTCGAGGGGATGGCGCTCGGCGAGCCCTGGACCACCGGCCCGGAGAAGGGGCGGCGGCCTCTCTACCTGGTCGCGGACGACAACGCCAACGCCGAGCAGATCACCCGCCTCTACGCCCTCAGCGTGCGTCTCTAGCCTCCGGCCCCCGTCGTCGGCGTCCGGCCCCGTCGTCGTCGAGGGCCGGGCTGACGGCTGGTCAGCCGGGACGGCGGTCGGGCAGCTCCGCCTCGATCAGGTCGGCCGCCCGGCGGGTGCCGCCCTCCTCGGCCATCTCCGCGCCGAGCGCGGCCAGCCGGGCCGCCACCTCCGGGTCGTCGACCAGGGCGAGGGCCGCCGCCCGCAGTGTGTCGGCGGTGGCCTCCTCGGCGGGCAGGTGCCGGGCGATGCCGAGGCCCTCCAGCATGTCCGCGTTCATGTGCTGGTCCGCGGCCTGCGGGACGGCGATCATCGGGGTCGCGCTCGCCATGCCCTCCTGGCTGCCGCCCGCTCCCGCGTGGGTGACGAACAGGTCGGCCCCGGCGAGCACCGCGCGCTGCGGCACCCAGTCGTGGACCTCGACGTTCGGCGGGACGTCGCCCAGTTCCGAGGGGTCGACGTGCTTGCCGATCTGCAGCACGGTGTGCCAGCCGGGGAGGTCGCCGAAGGCCTTGACGCACTCCCGGTAGAACGCGGGCCTCTGGGTGAACGCCGAGCCGAGTGACACCAGCACGACCTTCTCGGCGCCGGCCGGACGCCGCCAGTCGCCCTGGGCGGCCGGATCCGCCTGGCAGGCTCCGACGAAGCTGTACACGTCCTCGTTCACCCGGTCGGCGTTCGGCTGGAGCGCCTTCGGGATGAGGACCAGGGCGCGGTCGGGGCGTCCGCCGAAGGTGTCCGGGTCCAGGGGCACGCCGTTGTCGTCCAGCCACTTCTGGTACCGGGCGTAGTAGGCCTGGCCGCGCGGCGTCCTCCGCGGCTCCTCCCAGAGGGGTTCGCCCACCTCCTTCTCGTACCCCTCCCAGGCGACCATGGCGGGGGAGAGGCAGATCGCGGGGACGCCCCACCGGTGGGCGAGGACGCGGGCGGGGTAGCCGGCGATGTCGTACAGCACCAGGTCGGGGCGGTCGCCCTCGTAGGCGGCCTCGAGCTGGGGCAGCGCCTGGATCGCGTCGTCGAGGAACGGCTCGACGTTGTCGAGGAGCGTGGTGCCCCACGCCTCCGGCGGGTCCTCGGGGGAGGGCAGCGTGGAGTTCCACGGCTTGACCTCCGCGCCGGTTGCGGCGGCCTTCCCGGCGAGGAGGGGAGGGATCGCGTAGGTCACCCGGTGCCCGCGGCGCACGAGTTCGCGGATCACCTCCAGGCTGGGGTTCACGTGGCCGTGGGCCGCGATGGAGAACATGGCGATGTGGGCGGGGCGGGGGGCGCTCATGCCCCGAACCTAACGGCCCGCCGCGCCCGCATCACCTCGTTTCCCGCCGCCCGGCCCCAGGCCGTCGCCGCCCCGGCCTCACGCTGTCGCCGCCCCGGCTCAGGCCGTCGCGGGTGCGGCGAGGGTGGTGCGGGCGGCGGGGACGACGACGGGGGAGCCGTCACCGGGAGCGGTCAGGATGTCGGCGTCGATGCCGTACAGGTCCTTGACGAGGGCGGCGGTGACGACGTCACGGGGGGCGCCCTCGGCGACGACCTTGCCGGACTTCATGGCGACCACGGTGTCCGCGTACCGCGCGGCCAGCGCGAGGTCGTGCAGGACCATCACCACCGTGCGCCCGGCCGCCGCGACCTCGCGGATCAGCTCCAGCACCTCCACCGCGTGGCCGAGGTCGAGCGCCGAGGTGGGCTCGTCGAGCAGGACGACGGGGGTCTGCTGGGCGAGGACCACCGCCAGCCAGCACCGCTGCCGCTGGCCGCCGGAGAGCCGGTCGACCCGCCGCCCGGCGAGCTCCAGGGTGCCGGTGGCCTCCAGCGCCGCCCGCACCGCCGCCTCGTCCTCCCGCGACCACTGCCGCAGCAGGCCCTGGTGCGGGTGGCGCCCGTACCGCACCAGCCCGGCCACGGTGACCGCCTCCGGCGCGGTCGGGGCCTGCGGCAGCAGGCCGATGCGCCGCGCCGCGGTGCGCCGCTTCATCCGCCGGACGTCCTCGTCGCCCACCCGCACCGTGCCGGACTCCGGCTCGTGCAGCCGCGCCACGGACCGCAGCAGGGTGGACTTGCCGCACCCGTTGGGGCCGACGATCGCGACGACCTTGCCCGCCGGCACCGACAGGTCGACGCCGTCGACCACCCGGTGGCCGGCGTAACCCGCGACCAGCCCCTGGACCTCCAGGCGGAGGCCTTCGGCAGAGCTCATGACGGTTGTTCCTCTCAGCGTTCTCATCACGCGGCGTTCAGGCGTTGTCGGCGGGGTCGCGGAACAGCACCCACAGCAGGAAGGGGCCGCCCAGGACACTGGTGACGACGCCCACCGGGATCTCCACGGGGGCGATGACGCGGCCCAGCGCGTCCGCGGCGGCGATCAGCACCGCGCCGGTCAGCGCGGAGCCGAGGACGGGAACCCGGGTCGGGCCGGCCAGCCGGGAGGCCAGGATCGGGGCGGCCAGCGCGACGAAGGCGATGGGGCCGCCGATGCCGACGGCGCAGCCGGACAGCGCGACCGCCAGGGCCAGTGCCGCCCCGCGGGTGCGGCGCAGGTCCACGCCGAGGCTCGCGGCGAGTTCGTCGTCCAGCCGCAGCAGCTGCAGCCGGTTGCCGGCGGCCAGGGCGAGCGGCACCAGCACGACCAGGACCCACAGCAGCGGCGTGCCCACCGACCAGTCGCGGCCGTTGAGGCTGCCGACGGTCCACAGGAAGACGCCGCCGGCGGTGTTGTCGTTCTCCCGGGACATCACCAGGTCGGTCACGGCGGCGATGACGGTGGAGACGCCGATGCCGACCACCAGCACCCGGTGGCCCTTGGTGCCGACGCCGCCCGCGCACAGCACCACCAGCGCGGCGGCAGCGGCGGCGCCCAGCGGCCCCAGCCACCAGTCGCCGATGGTGCCGGTGGTGGAGCCGACCACGGAGGCCACCACCACGGCGGTGGCGCCCTCGTTGACGCCGATCACGTCGGGGGTGGCGAGGCGGTTGCCCGCCAGGGTCTGCAGCAGGCAGCCGGCGACGCCGAGCGCGGCGCCCACCAGCAGGCCCACCATGACGCGGGGCAGCCGGAACTCCTGCACCAGCATCACGGTCGCCGCGTCGCCGGTGCCGAGGAGTCCCTCGAGGGTGCGGGCGAAGCTCATGCCGGTCGAGCTGGCGAAGGACGCCAGCGCCACCACGACCGCGCCGAGCGCCACCAGGGCGAGGGTGACCAGGGCGGTGCGGCGCGGGAACAGCCAGGAGAAGCCGCCGGTCCGTACGACCGTGCTGTCCGGGGGTGTCACGTCCGGCTCCGCCGCCCCGGCCGGGCGGAACGTTTCCGCGCCCTCGCCGTCGAGCGGGGCCTCGGTGTCGTGGAGCGTCATGCCGCCCCTCCCGCCGTGGAGAACCGCCGGGAGCGGGCGATCCAGATCAGCAGCGGGCCGCCGATGAAGGCGAGCAGCACGCTGACGGGCGTCTCCCAAGGGCGGATGACCACCCGGGCGAGGATGTCCGCCGCGATCATCACACAGGCGCCGGTGAGTCCGGAGAGGGTCAACTGGCCGGCGATGCGGGGGCCGGTGACGGCGCGTGCGACGTAGGGGGCGAGCAGGCCGAGGAAGGCGATCGGACCGGCGAGGGCGACCGCGCAGCCCGCCAGCAGGGTGACCGCGACGGCGACCACCAGCCGCACCCGGCCGGGGTGGTGGCCGAGGGCGCGGGCGCTGTCGTCGCCGAGGGCCAGCGCGGCCAGCGGGCGGGAGCTGCCGTAGGCGATCAGCAGGCCGAGCGCGATCAGCGGGAGCAGCGGGTAGGTGTCGGAGGTCTCGACGCCCGCCAGCGAGCCGATGGTCCAGTAGCGGTAGACGTCGAACGTCGACTGGGTGCCCAGCAGGACGTAGGAGGTCATGCCGTGGAAGGTGGCGCCCAGGGCGGAACCCGCCAGCACCAGCTTCAGCGGCGATCCGGCCGCGCGCCCCGAGGCGGCCAGCAGCAGGACGACCGCGCTGGCCGTCATGCCGCCGAACAGCGCGCACACCAGCACCCCGTACGGCGACTCGATGCCGAGGTAGGTGAGGCCGACCACGACGCCCAGCGCGGCACCGGAGTTGACGCCGAGCAGGCCGGTCTCGGCGAGCGGGTTGCGGGTGGCCGCCTGGAGCAGGCAGCCGGCCACGCCCAGCGAGGCGCCGACCAGCACGGCGGCGATGGTGCGGGGGAGGCGCACGTCCACGACGGCGAGCCGGAGTTGGGCGTCGGCGCGGGCCGAGGGGTCGCCGGCCAGGTAGTCCCAGGCCCGGGCCACCGGGCTGTTGCCGGTGCCGATCAGCAGGGACAGCAGGAGACAGACCAGGAGCACACCCAGCAGGCCCAGGGCCGTCCAGAGCGTGGGCCGGTGCAGTCGGCCCCCCGGCCGGGGCGGCGAGCTCTTCTCCCCCACCCCTTCTTGCACAGTCAGCATTAGGTTAGCCTAACCTACGACTCGCCGGGTGGATGTGCTGTGCATCCTCCTTTGACGTCCCCGCTGTTCGATGTAATCCGGAGTGCCCGATCATGCGCATGAATGCCCGAATCTCTCGAGTCCGGGTGGCTGCTGCCGCCGCCGCCGTAGCGGGTGCTCTGACGCTGACCGCGTGCGGCGGCGGGGAGACGAAGGACGCGGCCGCCGAGGGCGGCGACAAGGGCGCCAAGGTGAGCGTCACCGACGCCAGCGGCAAGAAGGTCGAGGTCCCCCAGGACCCGAAGCGCGTGGTGGTCCTCAGCGAGATGGACCTCGACTCCTCCCTCGCCCTCGGCGTGAAGCCGGTCGGCCTCACCGCGGGCCGCGGCCAGCAGGGCGCCCCCGCCTACCTGACCGAGCAGGCCGCGGGCATCCCGGTCGTCGGCGCCGTCACCGGACCGGACATCGAGAAGGTCGTCGAGGCCAAGCCGGACGTCATCCTGGCCGGCCAGCTCGTCGACGAGCAGGTGCTCCAGCAGCTCCAGGCCGTCGCGCCGACCGTCGTCACCATCGACAACACCAAGAACTGGAAGACGGCCCTGGAGATCACCGGGCAGGTGCTCGGCAAGGAGAACGAGGCCAAGACCTTCCTCTCCGACTACGACGCCAAGGTCGAGGCGCTCAAGGGCAAGCTCGGCGACAAGGCCGGCGCCGAGGTCTCCGTCGCCCGCTACTCGCCCAAGGGCACCGCGGTGATGCAGCAGGGCGTCTTCATCTCCGACGTCCTCAAGGACCTCGGGTTCGCGCGTCCGGGCATCCAGAACGAGAAGGGCGAGGGCCACTCCACCCCGCTCAGCGACGAGAACCTCGCCGAGATCGACGGCGACTGGCTGTTCATCGGCACCCTCACCCCGGCCGACGGCACCCTCCTGGACAAGCTCCAGGCCAAGCCGGCCTTCGCCGAGCTGAAGGCCGTGAAGTCCGACTCGGTCACCGAGATCGACGGTTCGAAGTGGACCAGCCTCGGCGGCGCGCTGGCCGCGGTGTCCGTGCTGGAGGACATCGAGAAGGCGATGGTCAAGTAACTCCGCGAGTATTTTCGCGAGCAACTCCGCGAGCGACTCCGCGAGCGGGCGGCTCCGACCACGTGACGGGCCGGGCCCGGGACACCTCCCGGGCCCGGCCCTTCGCGTACCGCGTGCGGTGCCGCATGAGGCGCCCCGTCCCCGGTGATACTCGTCGTACGGTGCACCGGACCGCCGGAAGGGACGGATCGCATGACGCAGGGAACCGACGACCGGGCCTCCGGGCCGGAGGCCGTGACGCCGTACGGCAGGGTCAGGGGGCGGTGGGAGGACGGGATCGCCGTGTTCCGCGGCGTCCCCTACGCCGCACCGCCGTTCGGGCCGGGCAGGTTCCGGGCACCGTCCCCGCCGGAACCCTGGCACGGGGTGCGCCCCGCCGTGGAGTTCGGGCCCACCGCGCCCAAGCCGCCCTACTCCGACGCCTTCGCGCGGTTCCTGTCCGACCCCTCGATCCCCGGTGACGACTGCCTGAACCTCAACGTCTGGACCCCCGAGCCGGGTCCCGGGGCGCGGCTGCCGGTGCTGGTGTGGCTGCACGGCGGCGCGCTCACCCGCGGCTCCTCCGCGGTCCCCGTGTACGACGGCAGCGGCTTCGCCCGGCACGGCGTCGTCCTGGTGTCCCTCAACTACCGCCTGGGCGTGGAGGGTTACGGACTCTTCCCGGACGCCCCGGCCAACCTCGGGCTGCGGGACCAGATCGCGGCGCTCACGTGGGTGCGGGACGCCGTCGCCCGTTTCGGCGGCGACCCGGACGACGTCACGGTCGCCGGGCAGTCCGCCGGCGCCATCAGCGTCGGGGCGCTGCTGACCTCGCCGCGGGCCCGGGGCCTCTTCCGGCGCGCCGTGCTGCAGAGCGGCGCGCCGGAGGTGACCGGACGGGACAAGGCGCGGCGGATGGTGCGGCGGATGGCGGCCAGGCTCAAGGTCCCGGCCACCGCGGCGGCCTTCGCCGAGGTCGACCGGGCGCTGCTGCTGCGCACCCAGGCGGAGGCCGGGCGGCTGAGCAGCCCCGTCCTGGGCGGGCCCGCGTTCGGCATCGTCGAGGACGGCGACGTGGTGCCGCGCGACCCGCTGCGGGCCCTGCTGGAGGACGGGGCCGCCGCGGACGTCGAGCTGCTGATGGGGTGGACCACGGACGAGTACCGGCTGTGGCTGGTGCCGGGCGGGCTGCTCGAGCGGGTGGACCAGCTCGGCCCGCTCGCCCTGACGGGGGCGCGGGCCCGGTGCCGCAGCGGCGTCGACGTGCCGCGCGGGTACCGGTCGCTGCGGCCCGGGGCGGGGACGGCGGAGACCGTGGGGCAGATGGTGACGGACCACCTGCTGCGGCTGCCGCTGCGACGGGTGGCGGACACCCGGGTGGCGGACACCCGGGCGGCGGGTGGTCCGGGCCGCCGGGGCCGGGCGTACGTCTACGAGTTCGCCTGGGAGTCCCGCCTGCCCGACCTCGGCGCCTGTCACAGCCTCGAGCTCGGGTTCGTCTTCGACAGCGGCGGGACGGACGCCGCGGTGCGGTTGGCGGGCGAAGGTGCGCCCCGCGCGCTGGCGGAGGCCATGCACGGGGCGTGGGTGCGGTTCGCCCGGGGCGAGGGAGCGGGATGGGAGCCCTGGGACGCGACGCATCCGGTGCGGGTGTTCGACGACGGGGAGCCGCGGACCGTGCGCGGGCTGCGGGACGCCGAGCTGGCGCTGTGGACGGCGCCCGGGGTGCCCACCCCGGTGGAGCAGCGGCGGGCGGGGCTGCCGCTGCTGGGGACGTTCAAGCGGCGCGGCGGGACGGCGCCGGAACCCTCGCCCGGGAAGCGGCCGCGACGGGCGGGTGGGGCGCGGCGCGGGTAGCCGAGCCGCGGAGCCCCGGGCCGTGGGTCGCGCGGGCGGGCCGGTCAGCCCCGCAGGGACCGGGCGACGGCGGTGATCGTGCCGGGGCCCACCCGGCAGCAGCCGCCGATCAGGCGGGCGCCGGCGGTGTGCCAGGCGCGGGCCGCCGCCGGGTCGAAGGCGGAGCCCCCGGCCCAGGAGCGGGACGCGGCGTCCCAGTCCTCGCCGCTGTTGGGGTAGGCGACGACGGGTCGGCCCGTCACCCGGGAGGCCGTCGCGACCGCCGCCGTGACGTCCCCTGGCGCGCAGCAGTTCACGCCGACGGCGACGACCTCCTCCGCGTCCGCGACCAGGGCGAAGGCGTCCTCGAGCGACTGGCCGGCCCGCGTGCGGCCGCCCTCGACCGTGTAGGAGAGCCAGGCGGGCACGCCGAGACCGCGGATCGCGCGCAGGAGTGCCTCGGCCTCCACGGTGTCGGGGACCGTCTCCAGGGCCAGGACGTCCGGGCCGGCCGCGGCCAGCGCCTCCAGGCGCGGGCGGTGGAAGCGCTCCAGCTCGGCGACGCTCAGCCCGTACCGGCCCCGGTACTCCGCGCCGTCGGCCGGCATCGCCCCGTACGGACCCGCGGAGGCGGCCACGTACAGCCGCCGGTCCACGCCCCTCGCGCGGGCGCGTACCGCGGCCTCCCGGGCCAGGTCCACGCTCAGCGCCATCAGTTCCGCCGCCCGCGGGCCGGGGATCCCGCGCCGGGCGAAGCCGGGGAAGGTGGCCTGGTAGCTCGCGGTGATCGCCACGTCCGCGCCCGCCTCGTAGTAGGCGAGGTGCGCCCCGGTGACCGCCTCCGGCCGTTCCGCCAGGAGCCGCGCCGACCACAGGGCGTCGCCCAGGTCGTGCCCCGCCGCCTCCAGCTGGTTGGACAGGCCTCCGTCCAGCACCAGCCCGTCGTTGGAGGTCAGGGCGTCGGCGAAGGACGCCGTCGGAACACCGCTCATGCCCCCGAGCCTACGACTCCGGGTCGGACAGCCCGTTCTTCACGGCCTCGTTGTTGCGCACCGCCTCGGTGTCGCCCTTGACGCTCTCGTCCAGGCTCTTGCCGTTGTGCGCCGCGCCGTTCTTGGCCGCGTGCCGGGCGTGGGCGCGCAGCAGACGCCCGGTGACGTCCTCCGGGGGAAGGAAACGGGACCACCGCTCGGGGAACTCCGACGGCGTGTCCGGGTCGTCGTCCGTGGCGCCCACCGCCGTCGTCCGCGCGACGTAGTCGACGATCTGGGCCTTGCGCAGCCGCTCGTTCGTCTCGCGCGCGGCGGCGGTGGCCGCGGCCGGCCACACCCGGTCGATGGCCGCGTTGACGGCCGCGCCGACCAGCACCGCGAACGCCGACACGCCGATCCACAGGAGGATGGCCACCGGCGCCGCCAGCGAGCCGTAGATGGTCGGCCCCTCGATGGTGGAGGTCAGGTACAGCCGCAGCAGGGCGCTGCCCAGCACCCACATGCCCAGGGCGACCAGCGCCCCCGGGATGTCCTCCATCCACGGCGAACGCACCGGTACCGACACGTGGTACAGCGTCGTCAGGAAGACCACCGACAGGACCACCACCACCGGCCAGTACAGGACCTGCACCAGCGTCTGCGACCACGGCAGGATCCGCATCACCACGTCCGGCCCCGCCACCATCAGCGGCAGCGCCACCGAACCGATCAGCAGCCCCACGATGAACAGCAGGAACGCCATCAGCCGCGTCCGGACGATGCCGCGCACCCCGTCCAGCCCGTACATCACCGTGATGGTGTCGACGAAGACGTTGACCGCGCGCGACCCCGACCACACGGCGAGCAGGAACCCGAGGGAGATCACGTCGGGCCGGCCGCCGGACGTCACGTCGTCGAGGATCGGCTGCGCGATCCCGGTCACGCCCCGGTCGGTCAGCACCGTCCGGGAGGCCTGCAGGATGTTGTTCTCCACGCCGCGGATGGTCTCCGCGCCGGTCCAGGCGTCCACGTAACCGAGCAGACCGACCAGGCTGAGCAGCAGCGGCGGCACCGAGAGCAGGGTGAAGAAGGCGGCCTCGGCGGCCAGGCCGAGGATCCGGTACTCCATGCACGAATTGACGGTGTCCTTGAGCAGAAGCCATGCCGTCCGGCGCTTGGAGACGTTCCGGTAGAGGACGCGGGCCCGGTGGAGGCGGCCGCCGGAGGGCTCGTCGGTGTTTTCGCTTGCTGCCTGCACGGGGTAAAGGTAACGGCAGCGCGGCGCGTCCCTGACATCCCGCCCCGCCGGGACGAGACACCCCGCGAGGCGGACGACCCGGCTCCGGGGCCTGTGATCGCGGCGCCCGGCAGGGTAGGTTCCGGCCCATGCCGGCAACGCACACCGTGACGAATCAGCCTCCGCCCCTGGTCGGGTACGACGTGTACGGCGCGGACCGCGCGCTGACCGAGGCCGTGGAGCGGCACCTCGACCCCGGACTGCTCGACGAGGCGCGCCAGGAACTCTCCGGCCTCGGCCGCAGCGCCGGATCCGCCCAGGTCCAGGACTGGGGACGGCTGGCCAACGAGAACCCGCCCGTCCTGCGCAGCCACGACCGGTACGGGCACCGCATCGACGAGGTGGAATTCCACCCCTCCTGGTACCAGTTGATGCGCAAGGGCATCTCCGCCCAGCTCACCGCCGCATGGTCCCGCCCCGGCGGACACGTGCGCCGGGCGGCCGGGTTCCTGGTCTGGTCCCAGGCCGAGGCGGGCCACGGCTGCCCGCTGTCGATGACCCACGCCGCCGTCCCCGCGCTGCGCACCGACCCCGCCCTCGCCGCCGTCTGGGAGCCCCGCCTCACCTCCACCCTCTACGACCCGGCGCTCGTCCCCGCCGCCGAGAAGCCCGGCGCGGTCTTCGGCATGGGGATGACGGAGAAGCAGGGCGGCAGCGACGTCCGCGCCAACACCACGGTGGCCCGCCCCCTCGCCGAGGAGGGCGCCTACGAGCTCACCGGCCACAAGTGGTTCTGCTCCGCGCCGATGTCCGACGGCTTCCTGGTCCTGGCGCAGACCGGCGAGGGCCCCACCTGCTTCCTGCTCCCGCGGGTCCTCGACGACGGCACCCGCAACGTCTTCCGCATCCAGCGGCTCAAGGACAAGCTGGGCAACCGCTCCAACGCCTCCGCCGAGGTCGAGTTCGACGGCACCTGGGCCCGACGCATCGGCGAGGAGGGCCGCGGCGTGCGCACCATCATCGAGATGGTCGCCGCCACCCGGCTGGACTGCGTGCTGGGCTCCGCGGCCCTGATGCGGCAGGCCGTCGCCCAGGCCGTGCACCACTGCGCCCACCGCCAGGCCTTCGGCGGCCTGCTCATCGACACGCCGCTGATGCGCAACGTGCTGGCCGACCTGGCGCTGGAGTCCGAGGCCGCCACCGCCCTGGCGATCCGGCTGGCCGCCGCCTACGACGCCGTCCAGGACCGCGGCGACGAACAGGAACGCGCGCTGCTGCGCCTGGCCGTCCCGGCCGCCAAGTACTGGGTCACCAAGCGGTGCACGCCGCTGGTCGCCGAGGCCGCCGAATGCCTGGGCGGCAACGGCTACGTCGAGGAGTCCGGGATGCCGCGCCTGCTGCGCGAGTCCCCGCTCAACTCGGTGTGGGAGGGCGCCGGGAACGTCCAGGCCCTGGACGTGCTGCGCGCCCTGCGGCGGGAGCCGGCCGCGCTGGACGCCTTCCTGCGCGAGGTGGGGCGGGCCCGCGGCGCGGACCACCGGCTGGACGGGGCGATCAAGCAGCTGCTGACCGACCTGGCCGACATGGAGGGCGCGGAGGCGCGGGCCCGCCGGGTGGTGGAGCGGATCGCGCTGGTGCTCCAGGGCTCGCTGCTCGTGCGGTTCGCCCCGCCGGAGGTCGCCGACCTGTTCTGCGCCTCCCGGCTCGGCGGCGACCGGGGCCACGCCTTCGGCACGCTGCCGCACTCGCCCCACCTCGCCGAGGTGGTGGACCGGGCCCGCCCGACCGCCTGACCGGCGCAGCCGCCACCACCGCGCAGCCACCACCACCGCGCGACCCTGCCGTCGCGCCGCCCTGCCGCCGCGCCGTCCTGCCGTCGCGCCGTCCTGCCGCCCCCGCGACCCCGGCGCCAGCGCGGGTCGCGGCTGGGGCGGCGCCGGGGCGGCGGCGGTGGCGCGGCGGTGGGGTGGAGTCCGCGGAGGGCTCCCGGGAAGGGCACACGTAGGGTGGCGGGCGAGACCGTCGCCCCTGGAGAGCCGCCCGATGTCCTTCCCCGCCCCGCCCCGCGAGTCGCTCCCGCACCCGCCGCGCACCCCGCGTCCGGCCGCCATGGAGCTCGCCGAGAGCCCGCGCATCGCGGCCCTGGCCTCGGGGGCGGAGAGCGTCGAGGCGTTCTGGGCCTCCGTCCGCGCCACCGGCACGCCCCTGGTCGAGCCCGACCCGCACGGCTCGGACGACCACGCGCTGGTCACCTTCCTCTGGCAGGGGGACGACCGGGTCCGCGCCGCGCTCGCCCTGCCCAACAAGCTGGCCGACCCGCGCGACCCCGCGGCCAACCTGATGCGCCGCCTCCCCGGCACCGACGTCTGGCACTGGACGCTGCGGATGCGCACCGACTGGCGGGCCACCTACTCCCTCTGCGTCGACGACGGCGACGACCCCGGCGCCCCCCGGCCCGACGAGCAGCCCTACCTGCCGTGGCTGCGGTCCCGGCCGCGGGTGGACCCGTTCAACTCCCGCACGCTGGCCCGGCGCTGGGGCGGCGTGCGGCAGTCCGTGCTGGAACTGCCCGACGCGCCGCCCGCCGACCCCCTGTGGCGGCCCCGCCCCGGAGCGGCGCGCGGCACCGTCACCGAGCACCTGCTGCGCAGCGAACTCCTCGGCAACGAACGGCGCGTGTGGCTCTACGAGCCCGCGCACCGGGACCCCGGCGCCGAACTCCCCGTCGTCGTGCTCTTCGACGGCGAGATGTGGCAGCCGGAGCTGGAGATATCCGTGCTGCTGGACAACCTCATCGCGGACGGCGCGATCCCCCCGGTGGCCGCCGTCCTCCCGGAATCGCTCGGCTCCGAGTGCCGCTACCGCGAACTCGCCTGCCGGGACGCGTTCGTGGAGTTCCTGAGCACCGAACTCCTGCCCTGGGCGGGCACCTTGCTGCCCCTGGCCGTGGACCCCTCCCGCACCGTCCTCGCCGGACAGAGCCTCGGCGGACTCGCCGCCCTGTACGGGGTGATGCGGGCGCCCGAGCGGTTCGGCAACGCGCTGTCCTGCTCCGGCTCCGTCTGGTGGCCCAACCACGCCGAGACCGACGGCGAGTGGCTCACCGGGGCGATCCGCGAGCACGGCGTGCCCGAGGGGGTCCGGCTCTGGCTCTCGGCGGGCGAGCAGGAATGGGTGCTGCTCCCGGCCAGCCGTCACCTGCGCGACGCGCTGGCCGAGCGGCGGGCGGACTTCGCCTACCGCGAGTTCAACGGCGGCCACGACTACCTGTGCTGGCGCACCGAACTGGCCGACGGGCTCACCGCCCTGCTGGGCCGGCCGGCCGCCGCGCTCAGCCGGCCGCGCTGAGGGTGATGTCGCCGTTGTCGGAGCGGACGTCGAGCCGGTTGGCGCCGTCCGGGTCGGTCGCCAGCCGCGTGGACACGTCGCCGTTGGAGGTCTCGGCGTCCACCCGGTAGGCGGTGCCCTCCGGCACCTCGAGGGTCACGTCGCCGTTGGCGGACTCCACGCCGGCGTGGAGCGGCGCGGAGGTGAACACCAGCCGGACGTCGCCGTTGTCGGAGACGGCCTTCACCTCGGAGGAGGTGACGCCGGTGGCCTTCAGGTCGCCGTTGTCGCCCTCCAGCGTGAGCGGGCCGGTGGCGCCGGTCACCTCGACGTCGCCGTTGTCCGTCTCGACGGTCAGCGCGGTGCCGAAGTCGCGGGCCTGGATGTCGCCGTTGTCGCCGCGCACCGTCAGCCGCAGGTCGCGGGGGACCAGCACCTCGTAGCGGGCCGCGCAACCGCCCATCACCGGGCCGCAGTCGGTCTTCAGCTCCAGCCGGTCGCCGTCCATCTCCCAGCTGGCCTCCGGATCGCCGATCAGCGCCCACCCGTCGAACCACCGGGTGACCTCGATCTCCTCGACGTCGGCCGGGCGGACCGCGAGGTCCCCGTTGTCGGTGTCGATGGTGACGTGACCGGCGGACGTGGCGAAGGAGCGCTTCTCCGGCTCCGCGTCGGCGAGGTCGGCGCCGCAGCCGCTCAGGGCCGCCGTCGCGAGGACGGCGCCGGCGGCGGCCAGGGCCACACGGGCGGCACGAGAATTGACTGCGGCCACGGGGGCCTCCGTTCGGGGTCGGACGCGGTGTCTCCGTCGACCGTTGTCGACGCTCCGACGGTACGGAGGCGGCGGGTGCCCGCACGATCCGGCGCGCCCCCTTCGCGGTACGGGGGCTGTCCCCACCCCCGCCCGGGGGAGAGGCCCGACGGCCCCCGCCCAGGAGGCGTCAGTCGCCCAGGAGGTCCTGGACGAAGGCGTTGCGGAAGGCGCGGCGGGGGTCCAGCTCCGCGGCCAGCGCGGCGAACTCGGCATGCCGCGGGTACCGTCCGCGCAGCACCGGCCAGGGCACCGTGAAGACCTTGCCCCAGTGCGGCCGCGGGTCGAACGGGGCCAGCGCCTCCTCGACCCGGCCGATCACCGGGAGCACCGCCGCCGTGTCGTCCACCCAGGTGAAGTGGACCGCCACGCTGTCCCGGTCGTAGGACGGGCTCAGCCACTGCCCGTCACCGGCCACCGTGCGGATCTCGCAGACCTGCAGGACGGGGGAGACGGCCTCGCGGATCGCGGCGAGGGCGTGCAGCGCCTGAAGGGCCGCCCCGCGCGGCAGCAGGTACTCGGACTGGAGCTCGTCACCGCTGCTGGGCGTGAACTCCGCCCGGAAGTGCGGCAGCCGCTCGTGCCACGGGCCCGGAACGCCCAGCTGCTCGGTGCAGTTCACGGCCGGCATCCCCGGCACCGGGTGCACCGGCCCGTCCGCGGCGGGGGCCCGGTCGAAGACGAGGGGGCCGTCGTCGACCCGGTGCTTGACCCACACCTGCTCGAAGACCGGACGCCGCCAGGACGTGAACAGGCTGACGCTGTACGCCGACTCCGCGACGGCGGTGAAGTCCAGCCCGTCCAGCGGCAGCCCGGTGAAGACCCGCTGCTCCACCTCGAAGGCCGGCTCCAGGTCCAGGGTGAGCGCGGTGACCACACCCAGCGCGCCCAGCGAGGTGACCACGCCGCCGAAGCGGGCGTCGCCGCGGCCGACGGTCGTCACCGAGCCGTCGGAGGTCACCAGCTCCACCTCGCGTACCGACGCGGCCAGCGGGCCGTTGGCGGCGCCCGAGCCGTGGGTGCCGGTGGCGACCGAGCCGGCCACCGAGATGTGCGGCAGCGAGGCCATGTTGGCCAGCGCCAGCCCGTGCGCGTGCACCTCCCGGGCCAGGCGCGCGTACCGCACCCCGCCGCCCACCCGGACCGTACGGGCCGCCGTGTCGACGTCGATCTCGGCCGGCAGCGCGTCCAGCGAGAGCAGCGCGCCGCCGGCGCCGGGGTCGGCGACGGTGTTGAAGGAGTGGCCGCTGCCGAGCACCCGCACCCGGTCCAGGCCCGCCACGGTCTCCCGGAGCTCGCCGACCGTGGCCGGCCGGAGCAGCTCGGTGGTGGAGAAGACGACGTTGCCCGCCCAGTTGGCCAGGGCGGCGGCGGTGGTGGTGGTGCGGGTCATGCGGTTCCTCCGGAACGGGCGCGGCACCGCCGTGCGTGGCGCTGGGCGCGGTCTGTCCTCAGCCTCTCACCCGGTCCGGGGAAAGCCCTCACCTGCCCGGACGACTGTGAGGTCCCCCACATCGGGGCAGGCTTCCGGGCGTGACACGGGGACCCGGTACCGCACCCGCGTCACCGGCGGCATACGGTGAGAAGTCGCGCATGGGAAGGAGAACGGTATGAGCACGGACACGGGCAGTCGTACCGCGCTGGTCGAGGATCTGATGGAGCGGTTCCCCGGGGTACCGCGGGAGGCCGTGTTCAAGGAGGACCTGCTGCGGGGCGGCGTCGCCTTCGACGCCTCGGCGCTCAGCGACAACGAGGACGGCGAGGTCAAGCCGAAGTCCTACTTCATCTTCTCCTTCGACCACGGCACCCTCCCCGAACTCGGCGAGGCCGCGCTGCGCCGTCCGCCGGAGGAGATCATCCTGACCGGCGGCCCCTACGACCTGCGGCGCACCGTCGTCTCGGTCCGGGTCAACCCCGGCTCGCCGTACCGGGTCGCCGCCGACGACAGCGGCATGCTGGGCCTCTACCTCGACGGGAAGCGGATCGCCGACGTCGGCGTGCCGCCGATGCCCGAGTACTACCGGCACAAGCTCTCGAACGGGAAGTCCGTGATGGAGGTGGCCCCCACCATCCAGTGGGGCTACCTGATCTACCTCACGGTCTTCCGGGTGTGCCAGTACTTCGGCGTCAAGGAGGAGTGCCAGTACTGCGACATCAACCACAACTGGCGCCAGCACAAGAAGGCCGGCCGCCCCTACACGGGCGTCAAGGACGTGGAGGAGGTGCTGGAGGCCCTGGAGATCATCGACCGGTACGACACCCAGAAGACCTCCACCGCCTACACCCTCACCGGCGGCGCCATCACCTCGAAGGTCGCCGGGCGTGACGAGGCCGACTTCTACGGCCACTACGCCAAGGCCATCGAGGAGCGCTTCCCGGACCGCTGGATCGGCAAGGTCGTCGCCCAGGCGCTGCCCAGGGACGACGTCCAGCGGTTCAAGGACTACGGCGTCAAGATCTACCACCCCAACTTCGAGGTGTGGGACGAGTACCTGTTCAAGATGTACTGCCCCGGCAAGGAGCGGTACGTCGGCCGCGACGAGTGGCACCGCCGGATCCTGGACTCCGCGGAGATCTTCGGTCCGCGCAACGTCATCCCGAACTTCGTGGCCGGTGTCGAGATGGCCGAGCCGTTCGGCTTCAAGACGGTCGACGAGGCCATCGCCTCCACCACGGAGGGCCTGCGGTTCTTCATGTCGAACGGCATCACGCCCCGGTTCACCACCTGGTGCCCGGAGCCGACCACGCCGCTCGGCAAGACCAACCCGGACGGCGCGCCGCTGGAGTACCACATCCGGCTGCTCCAGGCGTACCGGCAGACGATGGAGGACTTCGGTCTCTCCTCGCCCCCCGGCTACGGCCCGCCCGGCCCCGGCAAGGCCGTCTTCTCGGTGAGCTCCTTCATGGACAGCCTCCCGGAGGACGCCACCTACGTGGACAACGAGATCGCCGCCGCGGCCGTCGAGCAGGCCTGACCGCGGCCGGTCCGGCCCCCCTGGCGCCCCGCGCGCCCGCCCCACGCCGGGGCGGGCGCGCGGGGCGCCGGCGTGTGTGCGGCCGGAGTCCGCCGACGCGTAACGCCCTGTACCACGGGGCGGCATCGTCTGGAAACAGGCGTGCGAAAGATGGGTGATACTTTTTCGGCCATGTCGAGTTCTGCCCTCTCGACCGAGGCCGGCACCCGGACCACGGTCGACACCCCTGCCGCGGCCGTCTCCCCGGCCGCTCCGCACACCCTCGCGGAGAACCTTGCGGCGTACGTGATCGGCGCCTTCCTGATGTCCTGGGGGCTCACCCTCCTCCACGCCGTCGGCGGTGTCACCGGCGGTCTCGCCGGCGCGTCGTTCCTGATCAGCTACGCGGGCGACCTGCCGCTGGGCGCCGTGTTCTTCGTGATCAACCTGCCCTTCTACTACTTCGCCCTGCGGCGCATGGGCCGGTCGTTCACGCTGAGCACCCTGGCGGTGGTCGGGCTCACCTCGGCGCTGACGCCGCTCCAGCAGGAGCTGGTCACCCTGTCCGGGCTGAGCCCCTGGTACGCCTCCGTCTTCGGCGGCCTGTGCATCGGCCTCGGCATGATCGTGGTGTTCCGCCACAACGCCAGCGGCGGCGGCTTCGGCATCCTCGCGCTGCACCTTCAGGACCGTCGCGGCTGGCGGGCCGGCTACGTGCAGCTCGGACTCGACGCGGCGGTGATCCTCTGCGCCCTCCCGCTGGTGGAGCCGATGGTGGTGCTCGCCTCGCTGGCGGGTGTGGCGGTGCTCAACCTGGTGATAGCCATGAACCACCGGCCCGGCCGCTACAACGGCCGCTGACCCACGCCCGTCCCTCCTCCGCCGGCCCACGCCCGTCCCTCGTCCCGCCGGCCCCCACCGGTCCCCTCCCCCCGCACCAGGAGCGGTCGCATGTCCTCCACGCCGTCTCCGGCCCCGCTCGGCGGGCGCCGCCGCCTTCCGGCGCCGCCCGCCTGGATCCGCGACCCCGCGGTGTGGCGCACCGAGGTGCTGGCCGGGCTGGTGGTCGGCCTGGCGCTGATCCCCGAGGCGATCTCCTTCTCGGTGATCGCCGGGGTCGACCCGGCGGTCGGCCTCTTCGCCTCGTTCCTGATGGCGGTGACCATCTCGGTCGTCGGCGGACGCCGGGCGATGATCTCCGCGGCCACCGGCGCGGTCGCCCTGGTGATCGCCCCGCTGAACCGGGAGCACGGCTTCGGGTACCTGATCGCCGGCGTCCTCCTGGCCGGCGTCTTCCAGATCGTGCTGGGCCTGCTGGGGGTGGCCCGGCTGATGCGGTTCGTGCCGCGCTCGGTGATGGTCGGGTTCGTGAACTCCCTGGCCATCCTGGTCTTCCTCGCCCAGGTCCCCGAGCTGCGGGACGTTCCGTGGGCGGTGTACCCGCTGCTGGCGGCGGGCCTGGCGATGCTGGTGTTCTTCCCCCGGCTGACCACCGTGGTCCCCGCGCCGCTGGTCACGGTGGTGATCCTCACCGTGATCACGGTGGGCGCGGGCATCGCCGTGCCCACCGTCGGCGACCGCGGGGAGCTGCCGTCCGCGCTCCCGGTCCCGGGGCTGCCGGACGTGCCGTTCACCCTGGACACCCTCACCACCATCGCCCCCTACTCCTTCGCGATGGCCCTGGTGGGGCTGATGGAGTCGCTGATGACGGCCAAGCTGGTCGACGACATCACCGACACCCGCTCCAGCAAGACCCGCGAGTCGGTGGGGCAGGGCATCGCGAACATCGTCACCGGCCTCTTCGGCGGCATGGGCGGCTGCGCGGTGATCGGCCAGACGATGATCAACGTCAAGGTCTCCGGCGCCCGGACGCGGCTGTCGACCTTCCTGGCCGGCGTCTTCGTGCTGGTCCTGTGCGTGGTGGCCGGGCCGGTCGTCTCCGAGATCCCGATGGCCGCGCTGGTCGCCGTGATGGTGATGGTCTCGATCACCGCCTTCGACTGGCACTCGGTGGCCCCGCGGACGCTGAGGCGGATGCCGCTGGGGGAGACCGCGGTGATGGTGATCACCGTGGTCTGTGTGGTCGTCACCCACAACCTGGCCGTCGGTGTGGTGGTCGGTTCGATCACCGCGATGGTGGTCTTCGCCCGGCGCGTCGCCCATCTGGTGGACGTCACCGCCGCCGTCCGCCCCGAGGAGGGGCGGGTGGTGTACCGGGTCGCCGGTGAGCTCTTCTTCGCCTCGTCCAACGAGCTGGTGACGCAGTTCGACTACCAGGGCGACCCGGACGACGTGGTCATCGACCTGTCCGCCGCGCACATCTGGGACGCCTCCTCCGTGGCCGCCCTGGACGCCGTCGAGACCAAGTACGCCCGGCGCGGCAAGCGGGTGACGGTGGTCGGGCTCAACGAGCCGAGCGCCCGCATCCACGAACGGCTCGCGGGACGGCTCTCGTCCTGAACACGCCGGTGGCCCGGTCGCCTCGCCTCGGGCGGGGCGACCGGGCCACCGGGCGGGCGGATCAGACCTTGCCGCCGCAGATCACGTCGAACGGACGGCCGATCGCGAACATCAGCTCGATGGGCGCGGTGGTGCCGGCCGGGCACTCCGACTTCTCCTTGACCAGGCCCAGGACCTTGTGGTCGGCGGAGCCGGCCGAGGCGCAGGCGATCTCCTGCGCCTGCGCGTCGACGCAGTCGCCCTCCACCAGCTGGCCGCCGCCCGCGCCCGCGTCACCAGGGTGGTCGTCCGACAGGTTGCGGCCGCAGACCGTCTCGGTCGGGATGCCGCCGGCCTCCGAGCCGCCGTACGAGACCGACACCTCGATGATCAGGTCGGTGCCGGCCGGGCACTGGATGGACTCCGGCATGAAGCTGCCGTCCATGATCTCCAGGGCCTTGAACGTCGCCCCCGACGCGTCGCAGTCGAACATCCGGTAGCTGTCCGACCCCTTCTCCGGGTCGGGACCGCCGCAGTCGCCCTTCTCCCAGCTCCGCGACGCCTCGGAACCGGACGGGTCCGACGCCTCGGACGAGGACGACGCGCCCGCCCCGGACGAGGACGAGGACGACGTGCCGGTGTCCTCGTCCTTGAGGACCTGCGAGGCGCCGAACCCCACCGCCAGCACCACGCCCAGCGTCAGCAGGCTCCCCAGGCAGCCCTTCGCCCGGTTGGGCGCGGGCGCCGGCTGCTGCGGCGGAACCGGTGGTGGTGGCGGCTGAGGGTTGTTCTGCCAAGCCACGATGTGTGCCTCCCCTGCACTCTCTACGGACACGGGGGAGGACGGTGCGCCGGTACCGGCGGTTCCGCCGGAGGAGCGCCGGAGACGGTCAGGTCGTGTGAAGGGTCGTGCGCGCCAGTTCGTACGCCGGGAGCATCGCCTCGTGCTCCTGCTCGTCGGTCCCGCCGAGGTGCACGACCACCGGCCCGTCGGGCGTCACCAAGGCCAGCGCCCGCCGCGGCACCAGTTCCTCCCACAGCACGCTCATGGTCAGGTACTCCACCTCGGCCGCCCGCAGCCCGTCCCCGGTCCCGAACGTGCCGTACCGGGCCTTCTCGGCGCCCTCGGTCTCCGCGTCCACGAAGGCCTTCAGCACGGTGGTGGCGTCGTCCCCGGAGGGGTCCGCGGTCCACACGCGCAGGAACCCGAGGTGGCCGGCCCCGTCGCCGTCGACCTCGCACGCCGCCGTCACCGGCCCCTGCCGCACCAGCTCCCGGGCCACGTCGTCCAGGCCCAGCTCCTTCATGTCCTCGGGCATGTCCTCGAGGGCCCGCTCGGGGTCGGTGACCTCCTCGGCCTTCCAGCCGGCCGCCGTGTCGAAGGAGACGGGCAGCTCGCACGGCGACCCGGCCGGCCCGACCGTCCCCCCGCTCTTCGCGACCTCGGCGGAGCGGGCCTTCCCGCCGGACGAGGCCTCCGCCCGGCCGGACGCCTCCGCCGTCCGCCCGTCACCTCCCGAGCCGCACCCCACCAGGCCCGCCAGCACCACGGCGCACACCGCCGTTCCGGTCACCGCTCTCCGCATCTCCCCGCCCCTTTCGGCTGTACGCGATCAAGCGTGCACGGTAACCCGTGGCCGCCCCCACCGCCCCTGGCTTACCGTCCGGCCCATGGCGCTGAACAGGAAGGGCTCCCGGCGGATCACCGTGGACGGGACCGAGTACCGGTGGCGGGTGCGGAGGCAGGCACCCTGCGGCCAGGGGTGCTGCGGGGAGTCGCCGATGACCTACGCCGTCGAGGCGGCCGGCGCCGGCCGCGCGCGGGGGACGGTCCTGCTGGTCACCACCGGCCACCTGCGCCCCGACAACGTCCTGGCCCCCGAGGCGGTGCCCGTGCTCCCCGCCCAGGTCGCGGCGGCCGTCCGGACCGCGCGGGAGCGGGGCTGGGAGCCGGGGAGCCCCGGATCGGCCTTCCGGCTCACCTGGCCGGGCGAGGGTTGAGGCGTTCGGGGCGGCCGGGCGAGGGCGCGGGGACTCAGCCCAGCACGTCCGCCAGCGCCGCCAGCAGACGGTCGACGTCCGCGTCGTCGTTGTAGGGGGCCAGGCCCACCCGCACGCCGCCCTCGGCGCCGAGCCCGAGGTGACGGGAGGCCTCCAGCGCGTAGAAGGAGCCGGCCGGCGCGTCCACCCGGTGCGCCGCCAGCCGCCGCGAGACCTCGGCCGCGGGTATGCCGTCCACCGTGAACAGCAGCGTGGAGGTGCGGTGCGCGGCGCGGGAGTGGACGGTCACGCCGGGGAACTCGGCCAAGGCCGTCGTGACGCGGTCGCGGAGCCGGTCCTCGTGCTCCTCCAGCGCCGCGAACGCCGCGACCAGACGTTCCCGGCGGTCCTTCCCCGCCTCCGCCGGCGCGAGACCCGCCAGGAAGTCCACCGCGGCACGCGTGCCCGCCAGCAACTCGTAGGGCAGGGTGCCCAGTTCGAAGCGCTCCGGGACGGCGTCACCGGACGGGAGCAGCTTGTCGGGGCGCAGTGACTCCAGCAGCGCGGCGCGGCCGGTGAGCACGCCCAGGTGCGGGCCGAGGAACTTGTACGGCGAGCAGACCAGCGTGTCCGCGCCGAGGGCGGGCAGGTCGACGGCGGCGTGCGCGGCGTGGTGCACGGCGTCCACGTGCAGCAGCGCGCCGGCCGCGTGGACCAGGGAGGCGAGTGCCGGGACGTCGGGGCGGGCGCCGTTCAGGTTGGAGGCCGCGGTGACCGCGACCAGGCGGGTGCGCGCGGAGAGCGCCGCCTCGACGTGCTCCGGGCGCAGCTCGCCGGTGGCCGCGTCGAACTCGGCCCACCGCACGGTGGCCCCCACCGCCTCCGCGGCCTGGATCCAGGGGCGGATGTTGGAGTCGTGGTCGAGCCGCGAGACCACCACTTCGTCGCCCGGCCCCCAGCCCTTGGCCAGGGTGCGGGCGAGGTCGTACACCAACTGGGTCGCGCTGCGCCCGAACACCACCGTGCGGGCAGGGGTGTTGAGGAAGTCGCCCATGGCCTCACGGGCCTCGGCGACGATCACGTCCGCGTTGCGCTGCGCCTCGGTCAGCGGGCCCCGGTTGGCCAGCGGGCGGGTGAGGGCCTCCGCGATGGCCTCCACCACCGGCGCGGGCGTCTGCGTACCGCCGGGGGCGTCGAACCGGGCCCAGCCCGAGCTGAGCAGGGCGGGGAAGTGGGCGCGCACGGCGGCGGCGTCGAAGGACATGCGGCTCTCCAGAGTGGCTGACGGCAGGGGCGAAAGGGCGAGGTCAGGCCATGATCGCAGCAGAGCGGCCGGGACGGAACGGGGGGCGGCGGCGGACCGGGGGAGCGCCACCCGCGCCAGGACGGGGCCGGGAAGAACGAGGCGCGGGGCCGGGAACGAGCAAGTCCGGGCGCCCACGACTCCCCAAAGCCATGTCGCGCCCGGACCCTCTGCCGGAAGGTCGGAGGCCTGTGACCCTCCGGTGGTCCCAACTCCCCGTCTGCTCGCGTGGGATGGTGCCGACGGTCCCGCGGACCCGGCGACGGGGTGTCCCCCTGCGGGGAGAACAAACCCCTCGGCCGGAACCCGGTGCTCCCGCCGCTGCCCATCTCAACATCGGACGCGGAACGTAATATTCCGTGTCTGTCACGAAAAACCACGAAACGCGCACTCTCCCGCGAAGGCACAGGTCGGAGGGATACCCAGGTGACCCCGGGGCCGAGGCTCCCCTAGGTTCGCCGCATGGAGCAGGAGCTGTGGGAGCGGATGGGCGAGGCCGCCCGCGCCGAGATCGACGCCGCCGTCCGGCAGGGCACGGTGGTCCGGGCGGTCCAGGTGGTGCGGCAGGCGCTGCCCGGCGAGCGCGTGGGGATTCACCAGGCCCTGGACCTGGTCGGATGGCGCACCCGGGCGCTCGGGGACCTCGTCGGCCGCCCGGACCCCGACCCGCTGGACCTCTCGTCCCTGCTGGACCGCGCCGCGGCCCTGCCGGGGAGGGTGGTGGCCGTGGAGGCGCTCTGGGACGGCGACACCGTGCACGACTGGTTCGTCGACCTGGTCGCGCTGGCGGACGACCCGGAGGGGGAGGCGCCCCTCGCCACGGTCCGGTGGCGCACGGGCGGCCCGCCCCCGGCACAGGCCGCCGCGCAGGCGGGCCGCGCACTGGCGGAGCGGCTGGGCGTCCCCTTCCACTTCCCCTCCCCGGACGTCCCCGACGACCAGGCCCCGCGATGGCGGGCCCGGTGACCAGGCTCCTTCGGGGGCGGTGCGATGATCGGGCGGCGGTGTGCAGTCGAACGGAAGGCAGGGGCCATGACCGAGCGCCCGAAGAGGACCGCCTGGATACGGAGGTTCCACACCGCGGCCGAGGACGCGCCGCACGTGGTGCTCTTCCCCCACGGCGGAGCCGGAGCCACCTACTACCACCCGCTGTCCCGCGCCCTGAAGCCGGACGCGCAGGCGCTCGCCGTCCAGTACCCGGGGCGGCAGGACCGGATCGCCGAACCGTGTGTCGCGGACGTCGGCGAACTCGCGGACCGCGTCGCCGACGAACTGGAGCCCTGGGTCGACCTGCCCCTGGTGTTGTTCGGCCACAGCCTCGGCTCGGCCGTCGCCTTCGAGACCGCCGTACGGCTGGAGCGGCGCGGGGCGAGCGTCCGCGCCCTGTTCGCGTCCGCGCGCCGCGCCCCCGCCCGCCCCCTGGGCCACGAGCCGCCGACACTGGAGACCGACGCCGAACTGCTCGGCATCCTCGACCGCCTCAACGGCGACGGAGGGACGCCCATCCCGGACGACCCCGCCTTCCGCGAACTGGTGCTGCCGACCGTCCGCAACGACTTCCACGCCAGCAACCACTACCGCGCCCCCGCGGACCTGCGGCTCACCTGCCCGGTGATCGCCCTCGCGGGCGAGACCGACCCGGCGGTGCCCGTCACCGAGGTCGAACACTGGCGGGACCACACCACCGGCCCCTTCCGGCTGCGGACCTTCCCGGGCGGCCACTTCTACCTCGACGACCGGCTCGAGGAGATCCGCGCGGAGATCGTGGCGGCCACCGCCGCCTGAAACGCTTCGACACGGCCGGCCGGGATCCGCGACGAAAGCCCGGCCGCCCGCGCCCGGGCGGCACCCGCGGAGCCCGCGAAGGGCCGGGCGGCGGCGCCGGGCGCGGGCAGCCGTGGACGCCGCTCCGTCAGCCGTTCATCGCGGCCCAGAACTCCTCGAAGGACATCTGCCGGTCGCCGTCGGTGTCCAGCGCGTCGATCAGTTCCCGGGCCTGCTCGGCGGTGATCTCCGAACCCTCCAGCTCCGAGACGACCTGCCGGTACTCCTCCGCCGTCACCTGGCCGTCGCCGTCCAGATCGTACCGCTCGAAGACCGTGCGCGCCGCGTCCTTCACGATGTCCGTCATGGCCCCTCCTCTGTGATCTTGACCGGACCCAGGCTAGTGGTTCGGTGCACGGCCAGTGCCTGGAGGCCCACGGTGGCCGGCATCGACGGCAAGCGCCCGTCCACGGCCGGAGAGGGTGCGCCTCGGTGGACGAGGCCGGCACGAGAGGGGGAAATGCGAACCTTTGTGACCTTTGTCGTCCTTTTGGGGGAGGGGTGTGCCGTGTCCTGCTGCCCTGCGCGGACCGCCCCGCACCCCGAAACGAACCGAATCCTCGGCACAGAGGGAGCCGCAATGCCTTTCGTGACGACGCGCGACGGCGTGGAGATCTTCTACAAGGACTGGGGGAAGGGCGTCCCGTCGTGTTCATCCACGGCTGGCCGCTCAACGGCGATGCCTGGCAGGACCAGCTCAAGGCGGTCGCCGACGCCGGCTACCGCGGCATCGCGCACGACCGTCGTGGCCACGGCCGCTCGACGCCGGTGTACGACGGCTACGACTTCGACACCTTCGCCGACGACCTCAACGACCTCCTGTCGCACCTGGACCTCCAGGACGTCACCCTCGTCGCGCACTCGATGGGCGGCGGCGAACTCGCGCGGTACATCGGCCGCCACGGCACGGCCCGCATCCGTTCCGCCGTGCTGCTGTCCGCGGTGCCCCCGCTGATGCTGCAGGGGCCGAACAACCCCGAGGGCGTTCCGCAGTCGGTCTTCGACGACATCAAGGCGGGCATTATCAAGGAGCGCTCGCAGTTCTGGAAGGACACCGCGGTGGGGTTCTTCTCCGCCAACCGGGAGGGCAACGCGGTCACCCAGGGCAACAAGGACGCCTTCTGGTACATGGCCATGGCCCAGACCATCGAGGGCGGTGTCGCCTGTGTCGACGCCTTCGCCGCCACGGACTTCCACGAGGACCTGAAGAAGTTCGACATCCCGACCCTGGTCGTCCACGGCGACGACGACCAGGTCGTCCCCATCGACGCCACGGGCCGCAAGTCCGCAGCCCTCATCGAGGACGCCGAGCTCAAGGTCTACGACAGCGGCTCCCACGGCATCGCCATGGTGGCGGGGGACAAGGAGCGCTTCAACGCGGACCTCCTCGAGTTCCTCAAGAAGTAGCCACTGGGGCAGTGCAGCGGTGCGCGGCGGCGGCCGACGGCCGGTGGCCCGCCCCGCGGTGGGGCACGAGATCGGTAGAGGACACGTCTGAACACCCGTCACCCGGTAGTTGTTGTGGGTTGGGGTGGGGGGGGTGGGGA